>JAJYOH010000048.1 GCA_021796315.1 Chloroflexota bacterium | reverse complement strand
TGATCCGTCGGCGAATTCATGTAAGCGTCATAGATTTTTCCGAGGGTCGTATCGTTACCATTGGAATCCTTGACCGGCATAGTATTGCCCTTGGCATAATCAAGCGCGGCCTTATCCGGATTGGTGTACGGAAAATCGCGCAACATCATCCAGAACATGTCACCCTGCATGGTGTAGTTCAACCAGGCATAAGCCGCATCGAGGTGCGGGGCGCTCGTTGGAATGGCGTAATTATCCTGCCAGAGAATCGCACCTTCAGTTGGATAAACGTATTTGATCGATGGTACCTGTTGCTGGGCCAGGAATGCTTCGCCAGTCCAGGTAATTCCAAGATCCACATCGCCTGCGATCAAAGCAGTCTTCGGGCTGTCGCTATCGTATGACTTAACACACGGAGCAAGCTCAAGCAGCTTTGCCTTGGCTTCATCCAACTGCTTGGGGTCTTTTGTGTTGGCATCATAACCCAGGCTGACCAGGGTGGCGCCGATGATATCGTGAGCGCCGTCCAGCATGATCATGTTCTTGCTCGCACAACCCGGTTTCCACAAATCCTTCCAAGAGACAGGTGGAGTTGTGATCTTATCGGCATTGTAAACAATTGCGTCTGTGCCTGCCTCATAAGGAATTGTGTAATCATTGTTCGGATCGTACGGCAAACCGAGATACTTGGGATCAAAGTTTCCCATGATCGTCAATTTGCTTTTATCAAGCTTTTGGATCATGTTGTTGCGGACCATCGGGGATACAAAGTTATTCGTTGGCTGGACAATGTCATAAGAGGTAGCGCCAGCTGAAAGCTTCGCGTACATCTCTTCGTTGCTGGAATATTCGTCGCGATTAACCTTGACGCCATAGACCAGTTGGAAACATTCCTGTATATCCTGCGGAATATATTCCGTCCAAACAAAGAGGTTCAACTGCGTGGATTTAACATCCACGCGAGGATTGGGTTCCGGACAAACAAACCCGGTCGAGGTGACCTTTTGTCCGGTTCCACCACCGCTCGGAGCAGCCGTAGCCGGGGCGGCAGTACCGCCGCCACTGGGAGCAGCAGTAGCTGGGGCGGCAGTGGGCGCATTACCCCCACAAGCCGCCAATACAAAGCTGGCCAACATGGCAACGGTCAGCAGTTTCAAAAACACTGATTTTTTCATCTCTTCCTCCATCAGAAAGGTTTTTTTGGCACGCGGATCCAAGATCGTCCGCGAAACACCCAGGATTATTTTTGCTCTCGATTTTGAATCCACTGCAACATGAGTACGGCAAGAAAGACAATGGTGATCCAGACAGTGGAGAGCGCATTCACTTGCGGTGTGATGATACGCCGCAGGAGACCATAGACATAGATTGGGAGCGTGGTCGAACCAGGACCATTTGTAAAAAATGTAATAACGAAGTCGTCGAGCGAAAGAGTAAAGGCTAGAAGCGCACCCGAAAGGATGCCCGGCAGGATCATTGGAAAGGTAACGCGCACGAAGGTTACCCATTCGTTCGCCCCCAAATCCATGGCAGCTTCCTCGTAAGCCTTTTCAAAGCCCTGCAACCGCGCCTGGACCACCAACGTCACAAAAGGAATCATAAAGGCAATATGACTCATGATCACCGTACCCAACCCCAACGTCAGGCGCGCGTCGCCGTTCAGTCTTAGGACATTGTTTAGAACCCCGAATAACTGGCTAAACAACGTCAAAACCCCAATCCCCATCACAATTTCAGGGATAACGATCGGGATGTAAAGCGAAAGCTGGGAAAACGGTTTCAACTTGAAGTCGTAGCGCTGAAGCGCCAATGCGGCCATTGTCCCGACAACGGTGGAAACGAGCGTTGCGATAGAGGCGATTGTCAAAGTGTTCTTGGCTGCATTCGTAACATCGGTATTCTTCGCAAGTTCACAAAACCAGTGGAACGGGCCGCAGGGACTCTGAACTACGTTGCTTCCATCTGAAAGCACTGTGTCGGCATATTTAGTGATAAAGCCTGTGAAGACCACATTGGTCCGCGATGCATTGAATGAGTACAACACAAGGACAATGATGGGCAGATACAAAAAGGCATACACCAACATCGTAGCGGTCATGACAAACGGGGAACGGCGGAAGGGGTTCATACCACAATCTCCTCTCCGAAGCCGAATTTACGCGTGTAGAAATAGGTCACGATCAATGTAAGTACCATCAGAACGAGCGATGCAGCCGAGCCAAAGGTTGGGTCGCGCGCATCCAGGAATTGACGTTGAATAAGGTTGCCCACGAGAATCACCTGTCGACCACCCAAAATATCTGAAACGATGAACGTTCCCATAACCGGGATAAAGACCAGGATCGTTCCGGCTACTACGCCCGGCATCGAAAGCGGCAGCGTGATCCGCATGAGTGTACGAATGGAATTTGCGCCGAGATCCGCAGCGGCCTCATAAAGCGAGTTATCGATCTTTTCCAATGAAGTGTAAATCGGCAGGATCATGAATGGCAGGAATTCATACACCATGCCAACCAGCACTGCGCCCGGCGTATACAACATATTCAATGGCGTGAACGGGATATGTAAAAGGCCCGCGAAGAATTCAAGAACATTATTGATGACGCCTTCCTGGCGCAGCAACATCATCCATGCGTAGACACGAATTACGAAGTTCGTCCAGAGCGGGATGAGCACCAGGAACAAATAGGTATTCCGGCGTTTGGGGTGGGCGCGTGCGATAAAGTATGCGAGTGGATATGCAAGGAGAATAACCAAAACCGTTGTATTAAATCCCAGCGATAGCGATTCCCACATGATCTGTGCATAAAGCGGATCAAAACAGGCCGATGCTCCACTCGCGCAATCAGTACTGTAACCAAACAGGCGAATATAATTGGCCAACGAAAAAGAATAGATCACATTTCCATCAGGGCTGCGCTGACCAAAACTCACCACCAATGTCAGAATCAAAGGAATGATCAACAAGCCAACCATAAAGATCAAGGTCGGCAAAACAAGCAAAGTTCCCTGTGCAGATTTGTTTTCACGCAATCGCTTAAGCATGGCTAGTCCCTCGGCAGAACCAGTGTGTTTTCCGGAAGAAGTGTTACCCACACTTTTTCGCCATTTACATAATATGCACTTGGGTCGAGCGTGGAAATGCGATTCTGTTCCCAGACTTTGAGACGCACGCCGCGCACATCCAGGTAAAGATGCGTATCGGACCCAATATATGTACTGGTGGTGACGACGCCCTCAATACTGTTTTCTTTGATTCCTTGTTTGTCGCTCAAGCGCACCTTTTCGGGACGAATGGAAACGGACACATCGTCCCCGACCTTGACTTTGCTGGTAACGAGTCCGGCCAGGTCTTCGCCCCAGGCCGTGATGTTTACAATAGCCTGATCGCCCTTGATGGATTTCACCTTGCCATCCAGAAAGTTGGATTCGCCAATGAAATCTGCCACAAAACGGCTGGTGGGACGTTCATAAATTTCAACCGCGGTTCCCATTTGCCGCACCTTGCCCAGACTCATGACCGCGATGCGATCAGACATGGTCAACGCTTCTTCCTGATCGTGAGTCACATAAATGAACGTGATGCCCACTTCCTGTTGAAGCGACTTTAATTCCAGTTGCATCTCTTTGCGGAGTTTCAAGTCGAGCGCGCCGAGCGGCTCATCGAGCAGAAGGACTTTCGGGCGTTTGACCAGCGCCCGGGCCAGTGCGATGCGTTGTTGTTGTCCGCCGGAAAGCTGCTTGGGTTTGCGTCGTCCCATACCGCTCAGTTTGACCATATCCAGCGCCTCGCCAACGCGCCGTTCGATCTCCTTCTTTTCCACCTTTTCCATTTCAAGGCCAAAAGCAATGTTCTCAGAAACGGTCATGTGCTGAAAGAGAGCATAATTCTGGAACACTGTATTCACCGGCCGCAAGAATGGAGGCTTGTGTCCCTGCGGTTCTCCATCGATAAAGACCTCGCCTTCTGTGGGCCATTCAAAGCCCGCGATCATACGAAGAGACGTGGTCTTACCGCATCCTGAGGACCCAAGCATGGAGAAGAACTCTCCCTGCTTGATCTGCATTGTAACGCTGTCCACCGCCGCCAACTCATTGCCCTCAGGCGTGGTGAACTTCTTTACCACTTCACGCATTTCAACTGCAAACTCACTGGCCATCTATCTTCTCCAAAATGGATTTTCTTTTTACAAAGTCCTGCTTACAGACTTAAGTACATCTTCCAAACGATCAAGTAAAGTATCCAGTTGTTCATGCGAAATAATAAGCGGCGGTTCAATGCGAATGGTCTGTGCGCTGGTCAATGTGCCAGCCACTAGAACGTTTCGCTGGAATAAACCAGCCGCGACTTTATAACCGATCTCAGGACTCTTGAAATGCATGCCAATCAAAAGGCCCTTGCCCGTTATTTTCTCATAAATTTGCGGATATTGCGCGGTGAATTTTTGAAGCCTCGCCATCACATAATTGCCTTTATCGGCGGCCTGCTCCCAAAGCCGCTCACGCAATGTAACGTGAATCGCGGCAATTGCCGCCGAACAGGCCAGCGCGCCACCGCCAGTCGTCGTGGTGTGCATGAACGGGTTCGGATACATCATCGGACGGAATATTTCTTCCGTGGTGCAGGTTGCGCTGATGGGCATCACGCCGCCGCCCAGCGACTTGGCAATGGTCAAAATATCAGGCGTGACGTTCCAGTGATCGACGCCCCACAGCTTCCCGGTCCGGCCCAGACCCGTTTGCACTTCATCCGCAATTAATAACGCGCCATATTTTTTCGTCGCGGCGCGGATGCGCGGCCAGAAATCGTCGGGCGGAACAATCGCGCCAGCCTCGCCCTGGATAGGTTCGAATAAAACGCCTGCCACGCCGATCCCGACCTTGTCGCAAATCTCGAGTTGTTTCTCGACCGCTTCGGCATCACCGAAAGGAACGTGATAAACCGTCCCCGCATATAACGGGCCAAGCGGCGCGCGGAAGTCAGCCTTACCCATCATCGAAAGCGATCCCATCGTCTTTCCATGAAATGCTTTAACCGCGACGATAAAAGCAGATTTGCCTGTGTAGAGTTTCGCGATTTTTATGGCGGCTTCAACTGCCTCCGTACCACTGGCCGCAAACCAGCTATATTTCAAATCTCCGGGCGTGACGGTGGCAAGCAGTTTTGCCAGCACGCCGCGCAACGGATCGATCAATTCCTGCGATGGCATCGGCGAACGATCCAACTGAGACTTGACGGTTGCCACCACATCGGGATGACTCCAACCGAGGTCCATCATGCCAAAACCGCCGAGACAATCGAGGTATTCCCGGCCAAGGATATCCTTGAAAACTGCGCCCTCGCCCATCCATTCCACCGCGGCCCAATCGCCGGATTCGGTTACGGACTTGCGATATTCCAGCCAACCGCGGTTGAAATGTTCGGCAAAATTATTTTTCGATTCGTCGATGATGTGATGCGCTTCTTCGACAGTTGGAAATTCCTTCTTGTGGATCAGGTCGATCCAACGCGAGGAGTAATCAAGGGCTTCTTCGTAATCAATCGCCATAAATGTCCATTTCATTTGGAATACGGGAGCTTGCTCCTGCAACCGCCAGCAAGCTGGCCGACTCCAAAAAAATTAAAACTTTCTCGTCCATTCTTTCGGCCAGCGCTCCACCACAACTTTCTTCTGCGTGAAAAATTCGACCGCGTCCATGCCCTGGCCGTGCATGTCACCGAAGAAGCTATCCTTCCAACCGCTGAACGGGAAGAAGGCCATCGGCGCAGCCACGCCAATGTTGATGCCAATGTTCCCGGCATCGGCTTCATACCTAAATCTGCGCGCCGCATTTCCGCTGGATGTGAACAGGCTGGCCTGGTTTCCATACTGTCCGCTGTTGACAAGTTCAATGGCTTCATCGATTGTATTAACGTGCATGAGACTCAGCACCGGTCCAAAAATTTCAGTGCGGGCAATCTCGCCTCCACGCGGGACATCGGACAGGATGGTCGGGCGGACGAAGTTTCCACGCTCGTAGCCTTTCACGACCGCGCCGCGGCCGTCCACCGGAACCGATGCGCCTTCTTTTGCGCCGACGCCGATCAATTGCTCCACGCGTTGTTTGCTGGCCGCATTGATGACCGGCCCCATTTGAACGCCCGATTCAAGTCCATAACCGACCACGCGACTCGCGGCCGCATCGCAGATCATCTCCGTAAAAGTATTGCGCGCCTCGGCAACTGTTACTGCAAAAGAGACGGCCAAACAACGCTGGCCCGCGCAGCCAAATGCCGAATCCGCAACGATCTTGGTCGCCATTTCCATGTCGGCATCCGGCAGGATAATGACCGGATTCTTCGCCCCGCCCTGCGCCTGGACGCGTTTTCCGTTTGCCGAGGCTTTGGCATACAAATATTTTGCTGTCGCCGTCGAGCCGACAAATGTGACCGCGCGAATTGCCGGATGTTCGAGAATCGCATCCACAGCTTCCTTCGCGCCATTAACCATGTTGATCACGCCCTTCGGCAATCCGATCTGCTCGATGAGCTTGAAAATTAACTGCATTGTCATCGAAACTTTTTCAGAAGGTTTGACGATGTAAGTGTTTCCTGCCGCCAACGCATATGGAAAATACCAGAAAACGATCATGCCTGGGAAATTAAAAGGCGCAATGGTGGCGCCCACACCCACCGGCTGACGGATCATCAACTCGTCGATGCCGGGTGCGATATCTTCAACCAATTCGCCCTTCATCAAGTGCGGCATCCCGCACGCCACCTCAACATTCTCGATGGCTCGCACCATCTCGGCTTTGGCTTCTTCAAAAGTTTTGCCCGATTCATTGGTGATCGTGCGGGCGATCTCATCGTTGTTGGCTTTGAGCAGGTCGCGCAACTTGAATAAATATTGAATCCGGTCTTGAACCGGAGTCCGCCTCCAGTCCGGGAAAGCGGCGGCCGCGGCTTTGGCGGCGGCATCCACTTCAGGCGATCCGCACAGCGGCGTCTTTGCAATCACTTCGCCTGTGGCCGGATTGATCACATCAAAATAATTCTTGACGTTTGGTTCGATCCATTCGCCGTTTATATAATTCAAAATTTTCTGCATGATTTTTCTCTTCGCTTTTACTTGACCTGCTTGTCGGCCACTTCCAGCGCTTTTTCGACGATTGCCAGTCCCTCATCCAACTGTTGCTGGGTAATGCACAGCGGCGGAACGACAAAGACCATGCTGCCCAGGTCCTTGGCCATAATGAAGGTGAACAATCCGTTTTCACGCAACACTTTACCAACCTCGGCCATGACTGACGGAGAGAAGACCTCCTTCGTCCTGCGGTTGGTCACCAATTCGATAGTCGAGAACAAACCGATGTAACGCACATCACCAACTGAGACATGCCGCGCTTTGATATCTTCCAGCGCCTCGCCAAGATATTTTCCGAGCGTGGCTGCATTCTCAATGAGTTTGTCATCATCATAAACTTCGATGGTTGCCAACGCCGCGGCACATGCCAGCGCGTGGCCATTGTAAGTTAAACCTGCATAGAGATATTTATCGTCAAAGAACTTGGCGATTTTTTCCGAGACGATCACCGCGCCAAGAGGCACGTATCCGCTGGTGATTCCTTTTGCAGTGGTGATGATGTCAGGCGTGACGCCCCAATTGTCGACGGCGAACCATTTTCCGGTACGTCCCCAACCGCTCATCACTTCGTCAGAGATGAGCAAAATTCCATATTTGTCGCAAATCTCGCGGACGCGCGGCCAGTAATCATCCGGCGGAACGATCAGCCCGTTCGAGCCGACCACACCTTCCATGATGATGGCCGCGATCTTATCCGGCCCCTCATACGCGATAACCTCTTCAAGATGCGTGATGCACTCGCGCTTGCAGGATTCGGGTTTCTGTCCAAATGGGCAGCGATAGCAGAATGGGTCGAGGAAATGAACTCCGCCCGGCATGACCGGCTCAACGGCCAGCCGACGATAATCGCCGGTCAACGCAATCGAACCGTGTGTGGCGCCATGATAGGAGCGATAACGCGCCAAAATCTTATTTCGCCCGGTATAAAAACGCGCGATCTTGATGGCGTTTTCATTGGCTTCAGACCCACCCAAAGCGAAGAATGTCTTCTTAAGATCACCGGGCGTGACCTCGGCCAGTTTCTTGCCGAGCAGACCACGCACGTCTGTGGCATTGCCGGGATGAACAAAGGTCAGTTTGGCCGCCTGGTCTTGAATGGCCTTCACAACCTTCGGATGTTGATGGCCGATATTGGTATTCATTAATTGCGAAGAAAAGTCGATGTAACGTTTGCCATCGGTATCCCAAAAGTAAATACCCTCGGCTTTTTCAACAGGGATGGGATTCACCTGTCCCTGTACCGACCAGGAGAAGAATGTGTACTCCTTGTTCATATCCACGATTTCTTCTGAAGACAACTTTTGCGTCATAGCATTCTCCATTTAGAAATGAATTACGCATTGCAAGCCACAACTCTCGTAACTTGCAATGCGCAGGATTAACGTTTTACTTTTTTTACAACTTCAGCGTACACATTCAAAGTTTCATCGATGTCGGCTTCGCTGTGCTCGTAACACAGGAACCAGGGTTCGCGCGCATCGTGGTCGGGCATAATGCCGCGTTCCATGGCCGCTTCTGCCAGCCGCAGATAATACTCCTGATCAGATTTTGCCCAATCGCGTTGACAGGTGACACTGTCAACGCCAATCGCAAACGAGAACATCGCGCCCGTTCCGCTCATCACCACAGGAACATTGTTTTCGTCAAAAATATCCTTCAGCCCATCCATGAGACGTTTGCCCCGTTTTTGAATGGTCGCAATAATTGGCTCGGCTTTCAACAACTTCAAGGTTGCGTAAGCCGCGGCGATGCCGGGTTTATTATTCGTGTACGTTCCACCCTGGGCGACACCGTGCCCAACAATGGACATGATTTCGCGTTTGCCGCCGAAGGCTGCCACAGGGTAACCGTTGCCCAAAGCTTTGGCGTACGTTGCCAGGTCCGGTTTGATGCCGTAATATTCCTGAGCGCCGCCGTTCGCGATTCGAAATCCCGTCTTGACCTCATCCAAAATAAAAACAATTCCATGCTCTTCTGTCTGCTTGCGGATCAATTCAAGAAAGCCGGGCTGAGGATCGATCCCGCCGCAATTACCCTGGCACGGTTCTGTAATAACAGCCGCGATTTGATCTCCATACGATTTCATCACACGCTCGAAGCCTTCAAAATCATTGAAGGGCAAAGTAATTACGAACTCGCGCATGGATTTGGGAATACCGGAAGAACCTGGAATAGAAATGGGGCTGCGGCGATTACCGTAAGATTCAACCGGCGCATAAGTTGACCACAAAGCATGGTCGTGCATACCGTGATAATTGCCTTCGAACTTTAGAATAATGTCGCGACCAGTAAATGCGCGTGCCACGCGGATGGCGTGCATGGTCGCTTCGGTGCCGGAACAGGCCATTCGCACCATTTCGACGGCTGGCGCCATCTCGACGATCATTTCCGCCACTTCAACTTCCAACTCACTGGTCATGGCAAAAAGAAGGCCGTTCTTAATTTCTTCAACTACCCTGGCATCGACCTCATCGTAGGCATGACCCAAAATGATCGGACCATAAGCCATCCGATAGTCAATGAAGCGACGGTCATCCACATCCCATAAATAAGAGCCCTTGGCTTTTTGAACATATGGGGTTATGCCATCCCCCCAATAACGAAAATTTGAATTTACACCGAGAGGTAATACTTTTTGTGCACGCTTTTGCAGAGACTGACTCTTGGGGCCCGCAACACTCATGATTTCTCCTGGGTCGATCGGATGATTATGGGGTTTCAACGGCAGGCGTCTTCGCGGCTTTTTCCGGAATTCGCCATTGATACACATCTTTCAAAATGATTGGCACAATGGAAGTAGTCGTCTTGCGAACCCCCGAAACTTTCCGCACCACATCGGTAACGAAGTGATAGACCTCAGCCGCATCTTTGGCAACAAGCTGGATGCTAATATCGTTTTGCCCGATACCGCAAGCCACATACCTGACGTTATCATAAACGGCCAGCTTCTTGGCGACTTCCAAAATTTGATCGGACTCGACTTCGATCCACACATCCGCGTTGATGGTTAATCCAAAAGATTCGGGGTTGACCACGGCGCTGATCTGGATCACGCCCTCCTGCACCATCCGATCAATGCGATACCGAATCGCGCGCTCGGAGATGTCGCCGATGCGGCGGGCAACCTCAGAAGCGGACATTCGTCCATCTTCCAGAAGGAAATTGACAATTCTTATGTCGATATTGTCGAATTCATACATAGTTTATGCGATTTACTTCCGAAACAGACATAGAGTGCGCCGAAATATACCTAATAAAATTCAAAGCGTCAAGGAAAAACTGAGCGAAATTACGCAAGTCGAATCTGTGAGTTGAAATATAATACGATCAACATGCTGGCTGTCGATCGAACTCAATTGACCCGTCTCCTGCTCGCGCGTCTTGAACGCGTCTCGGTTGACTCTTATTGGGCGCATCGCGCCAGCGGCGTGCGGGGGGCGTTGCTGAGGGAGTTGGAAAAACTTGAAGCGGGGCAATCCGTTGACGAGTCCGCCCTGAAGCGTTTGATCGACACAGGCTTTCAGATCCTTGAACGCGCCGCGCGGGAAAGAAGCAGGTAGCACAAAGCGTCAAGGTCCATGCAGAAATCAGGATGAAAGGCATGATCAAATTCATGCCTTTTGTTTTTGTGCCAAAAATCTGCCTGTGAGATAATCCATTCATCGAGGTAAACATGAACGATCTTTACACTACTCAACCATCGCAAATCGTTGCCTACACTGTCAGTTGGTGCCCGGATTGCAAACGCGCCAAAGCCTTCTTTGCGCAAAACAACATCCAGCACATTGACGTGAATGTGGATGAAGACCAGCAGGCCGCTGAATTCGTCAGGCAAATCAACAATGGCTCGCGCAGCGTCCCCACCATCATCTTCCCGGATGGAACAAAACTGGTCGAACCAAGCAACGAGCAGCTCAAAGCGAAATTCAATTAATTTTTTATTTGCAATGCGGAAGCATACCCTTACGGGCACACGAGCTTCCGCATTGCAAAAAATATTTTTATGACTCGCAAACATCAAGTCGTCATTTGCGGTGCAGGTATCACGGGCGTCAGCGCGGCGTGTTTCCTTGCCAAAGCAGGCATCCGTGATATTCTGCTCGTTGACGAACGTCCGCCGCTGACGCTCACCAGCGACCGCTCGACCGAATGTTATCGCAACTGGTGGCCGGATGTCGAAATGCTGGCTTTGATGAATCGCTCCATCGATCTGATGGAAAATCTCGCTGATGAAAGCGGGAATATCTTCCACATGAATCGACGCGGCTATTTGTATGTGACCGCTGACGAAAAAAAGATTCCTGAATTGATCGAGCGCTCAAACCGGACCCTTCGACTCGCTCAGGGCGGCGTCTCGAACCTGGGCGCCGGACAATTGAGAATTCACTCGTCTGAAAACTCGGACTACCAACCCGCCAGCATGGATGGCTTTCACGATCAACCCTCCGGCGCGGATATTCTTTTAGGCAACGATCTCATCCGCAAGCATTTTCCATATTTGACAAATAACGCAGTCGCCGCGCTGCACGTCCGACGCGCAGGTTGGCTGAGCGCCCAACAGCTTGGCATGTATCTGCTTGAAACGGCGAAACGCTCCGGCGTCGGGTTTGAGTCCGCGCGGGTGGAGGCTGTGGATGTGGCAAATGGCCGCGTAAACGGAATCAAATTGAACGGCGGCGAAAGAATCGATTGTCCAATTTTTATCAACGCCGCCGGGCCGTATCTAAAACAAGTTGGTCAGATGCTCGGCTTGGAAATTCCAGTTTACACTGAATTGCATTTGAAAGTTGCATTCAAAGATGCGCTCGGTGTGGTCGGACGCGATGCCCCGCTTTTGATTTGGGATGATGAACAACATCTTCCGTGGGCTGATGATGAACGCGCTGCGCTTGCCGAAGATGATGAAACAAAATGGCTGACGGAAATTTTTCCGGCGGGCGCGCACACACGGCCCGAAGGTGCGGGCGAAAGCCAAACGATCTTGATGTTGTGGGAATATAAAACGCGCGTGCTCGATCCGGTCTTTCCGCCGCCGCTCGATGAGCAATATCCAGAGATCGCCATGCGCGGCATGTCGAAAATGTTGCCGGGCTTAAAAAAATATTTCGATAAGATGCCCAAGCCGCAACTCGACGGCGGATATTACACCAGGACGCGCGAGAACCGTTTATTAGCCGGGCCGTTAAATATTGAGGGCGCATACGTGATCGGCGCAGTATCGGGCTATGGAATTATGTCAGCTTGCGCGGTAGGTGAATTGCTGGCGACTCATGTTGCCAAAACATCTCTGCCATCGTACGCGTCAGCATTTTCGCCCGCGCGTTATAATGACCATGAATATCTAAAGAAGTTGGAAAATTGGGACGATAGCGGACAACTTTAACAACGTAACCCTGCCCCACATTCCAGACGGGATACAATAGAAAAGGAGCATTTATGCGTCGCGGCTTTGTTGTTTGTGTTTTGCTGGCTTTGTCGCTTGAAGGTTGCAGCGGATGGGCGGTTCAAGTTGTGCCTTATTCTCCGCCCACATTTTTCCCCACCTCTACACCTTTAATTTATTCGCCGACACCGATCATCCTCCCGCCGCCGATCACGGCTACATTCCCGTCCACGCTGATCACACCATCGCTGACTCCACCGTCACCCAGCGAAACATCCACCTTCACGCCATCACCCCAGCCGACTTTCACCGACACGCCCATCACACCTACACCCATTTCTCCAACACCGATCACTCCCACACCGACCATCGACAACGGGCCGACTCCTTTCGTATCCATCAACACAACCATCATCGGCTGCAACACCAGCATCGATATCATTCACAACATGGGTGAAGTGACCAATGCCTACGTCACGATCAGCAATATCGGCACGGCGGAACTGAACAATGTCTGCGCCACGCTAAACGCCGCAGACGAAGGCAGGATCCATCCAGATAAAACCAAGTGCGTGCCGTACCTTCCCATCAAACATCAGGTCACTCAAAAGCTGACGGTGGATTCAACCTTCCAAAAAAGCACAAGCATTCAGGTGGAAATCACCTACGGCCTTGGCTTACTTCAACGGATCGCCCAGGATTCCTGTACAAACATTGGCATCCTCGTTCCCGATAGCAAAGACCTCGGCGTAGTCAAACCCATGCCCTAACAAAAAGACCCGACAGGTTTCTGAAAACCTGTCGGGTCCAAAAATCGAAGGCAATTTTTTATCGGGCGATCTTGAAGTTGAAAATATTCGTCCCAAGCTTCTTCTGTAAAGAAAGCCACAGCGGCAGGGCCATTTCCATCCCGCGCGCGTTGGAAATATCGCCCAGATCGATCACCGATTCCCAGCGGAACCATTCCATCAGGATCATCGTGACGGTATCCTTGGCATCCTTATCGTTTCCACAGATAAATACATCGTGCGGACCATGCACCCGCTCAGGGTTGACCATCACATCCACGTTCATCGTGTTCAACGCCTTGACCACGCGCAGAAGCGGATGGATGCGCTGAATTTGTTCAGCCAGCGAATCAGTGTTGCAGACAGTCAGGGTCGGCGGCGCGCCGCGTGTGTAATCCAGCGGATTGGCAACATCGATCAGCACTTTATTATTGAGATCGACCGCGTTGGGAAAATCCAATGCAGACAAACTTCCCGTACCTGAAACACAATTGAAAAGCGCTTCGCCGAATTTCGCGGTTTCAGCAAAAGCCCCGAATGAAGCGCGTTTGCCCGCCCGTTTTGCCCAAGCCCGCGCCTTTTCATTATTCGGCATTCTCGAGCCAAGCATAACGCTGTGGCCCAATTCGATCAGGCGCGTGCCAATGGTTTGCCCAACAATTCCCGTCCCAAGAATCCCAATATTCATTTCTCCATTCCTTTCGTTTTACATTTTTCCGGCTAGATAATCCAGCACGTCGATCTTCGTCAAAATTCCAGTTGGCCTGCCCTGATCGGCGACGATCAATGCAAAGCCGTCGGTGAGCATGGGCATGGCGGTCTCGAGCACAGCATCCGGCGGAAAAACCGCTTTCGCAGTCTGCACAAGCGGATCAATAACTTCATCATGGCTATGCTGATGATTATCCAACATATGATTAAGCAAATCCACTTCTTCGAGCGTGCCGACCAAGAGTCCGTCTGTGGATAGAACCGGCACCTGCGAGACTCCGTTCGCGCGCATGAGCGCCATTACCTTGCGCATGGAATCGCCCAACGCAACAGTATATAAAACTTTATTCGGTTTGGCAAGCAGCATGTCGCCAAGCGTGACTTCGCCAAATTCCATTTCAAGGAAACCGTTCTCGCGCATCCACTTGTTATCATAGAATTTCGATAAATAGCGTGAGCCTGCATCCGGGACGATCACGACCACCAGATGGTCAGCGGGCAGCTTCGCGGCATATTTCATAGCCCCGGCCAAAGCGGACCCCGTTGAACCGCCCGCAAAAATTCCCTCCTGACGCAAAAGCTGGCGCGCCCAAATAAATGACTCTTTATCGTTGGCGCGCACGATCTCATCCACAACCGACAGATCGGTCGTGGATGGCAAAAAGTCTTCGCCGATGCCTTCGACTTTATACGTTTTCGGATAAGCGCCGCTGGGAATCTTGCCTTTGTTCTGCCAGATCTCGGTCAGGATCGAACCTTCGATATCCACGCCCACAATTTTGATTTTTGGATTCTTCGACTTGAGATAGCGGCCAAGGCCTGAGATCGTTCCACCGGTTCCCATGCCGATAATGACATCGGTCACGCGACCATCGGTCTGCTCCCAGATCTCGGGACCAGTCGTCAGCTCGTGCGTCTTCGGGTTATCGGGGTTGTGATATTGATTTGCCAAAATCGCATTGGGGGTTTCGCGCGCAAATCGTTTTGCGACTTCATAATATGAACGCGGATCGTCCGGCCCGACAGCGGTGGGCGTGATCACAACTTTCGCGCCATAAGATCGCAGAAGCTGGATTTTCTCATTGGACATTTTATCGGGCATGACAAAAATGGTTTTATAACCTTTGAGCGCCGCGGCAATTGCCAGACCCACGCCGGTGTTGCCGCTGGTGGCTTCGACAATCGTCCCGCCCGGCTTCAACTCGCCGCGCGCTTCAGCCTGCTCGACAATATACAGACCGACGCGATCCTTGATGCTCCCACCCGGATTGAGATTCTCAAGCTTGGCATATATTGGCGCGGCAACATGCTGCGCAATGCGACCCAGCCGCACCAGCGGAGTCCAGCCGATGGCCTGGGTAATATTATCGTAGACTCGTTTTTCATTTGAAACAGGAAGGCCTGACATTCATTCTCCTTTGGTTGGAACAATTTTACCGCACGAAAGAAAAACCTCCGAGATGATAAAAGTCGCGGGGGTTTAAAAGTAAAAAACAGAACTATTGCATACCACTAACGCAACGAAAACCAATGTTATAGAAGGAATTAAAAGGGACAGTCCTAGCGCGGACTGCAGAGTGTATATCACCACTGAAATTAAACCAACCACCTCGCATTACTCGATATTGACCTAAGGTTGGGCCCGATGGATTGGATAAGAGCAAACTTTGATTTTGATAATAAGTATCATTGTACCAATCCGCTACCCACTGCAAAACATTCCCCGCCATATCCAAAGCGCCATATGGGCTGGCTCCATTTGGATAATCGCCAACTGCGGTTGTATCGCCAACTCTTAAATTGTAATTCGACAACGTAACATCGAAATCTGGCCTGTTGTTGCCCCAAGGATAAATCCTTCCATCTGTACCACGCGCGGCCTTCTCCCATTGGGCTTCCGTGGGTAATTGACGACCTGCCCATTTGCAATAAGCATTTGCCATATTCCAATCCACATAGATCACAGGATAATTTCCAAATTGAGGATTATCAAAGTAACTGGAATGAGTCTTAGACGTTAAATTGGCCGGTTGTTTGCATACACTTGCGCTCACACATTTGGCATACATGGCATTGGTTACGTCGGTCTGGTCAATCCAAAAAGCATCCAGATATACGGTATGTTGTGGTTTTTCATCTGGTTGCGCGTTAGGATCTGAATCTACTGAACCCATCAAGAAATTTCCAGCAGGCACATACAGAAGCTTCATGCCATCTTTAGGCGAGATCATGGTTGAGCCAATTTCAGGCACAGGAGTAGGAGTCGAAAATACCGAGTAGGGGGTAAAAACAAATACCGCTGTAGAAGTTGAGAATGCAGGATATGGAGTAAAAACAAACGGCGCTGTTGGAGATGGCTTTGGCGTTGTCGGCAAATGAGCAAGATAATTGATGGCATACGCACCAAGGATTACGGAAAATAAAACAATACCGCCAATCCCAAGCAAACGAAAATTAAATTTCGGCGTGGGCTTCTTTTGCTTTACTGGTTCTGAAATACTGGTGGAAGGCGTTGGTGTAATTCGTGATGGCTTTGGCCGAGTCTCTTTTTCCAACTGGCTTATCTTAACATTAACGCGCGGGAATCGAGGATCTATTTTTTTAATTTGGTAATAAACTTTCAATGCATCCAAAGGTTTTCCCGATAATTCAAATTGAATCGCTTGACTTTCAAGTTCTTGCGGGGATGCAAATGTTTCTGTTGTTTGCAATTGAATGCCTAACGATTCAGCACGCTTCTTCAGGCTTACAAGTAAACGCTTATAGGCATATTCTCGTTGGGTAATTGGAAAGTAATCTGCATATTGCCAAGCGCGTAAGCGGCGCGGCGGCTCACATTCTTCTAAACGTATGGGAATAACATACAAAGTACCTTCGGGTTTGTAATCGGCGTAATCCAACGCAGTACGAATTTCGCGTTGAACATATCCTTCTTTGGTAATCGAACCTTTGGAAAGGCAAACAATAATCGCGTCGGCAGCTTCCACAGCTTTTTCGATCTCCATGTTCCAATCCTGTCCTGGGTAAAGTTCTTCTTCGTCCAGCCAGGGCTCGATCCATTTTTCGGCGGCGAGCTTTTTATACAACTCTCGCACCGCAGGTTTATCTTGTGAAGCATGGCAGAGAAAGACACGCAGTTTTCGGCTCATGGAGTTGTCCCACACAGTGATGTGATGATGTCATTATAACAAAGACTTCGGAAGTCTCAGAGACTTCCGAAGTCTGGTAATACAACAGGAGATTGCCTCGCTCGGTCTCGACCCTGAAAGGGCGCAAGGCGTTACAGCGGCGGTGATTGCCTGCACCTTGCCGCAGGCACAGGTGAGTAGCCAAAGGCCGTATCGAAATCCCGCCGCCTACTCGACCAGCGCTAATAGATCGGCAAATTCGTATCCACTTCCTTTGCCCAGGAGTTGATCCCGCCTTTGAGATTCTTCACCTTCTTGAACCCGGCGCTGACCAGTAATTCCAGCGCGCGTGCCGAGCGAGTCCCGGCTTTGCAAAACACAACCATGTCTTCCGCCGAATCGAGTTCAGATAAACGCGCGGCCAATTGTCCGAGCGGGATATTCACCGCATTCGGGATTGCAGAAATTTCCAACTCGTGCGGTTCGCGCACATCCAACAATTTCAGGTGATTCGATCTCATGCGCTCAGAAAGTTCAGGCGCAGAAATGTCCCAGTCCGCGCCGGCCGAGCCTTCGTCGTGGTCATGACTCGGAACGCCGCAAAATTCTTCGTAATCAATTAATTCCTTGATGTCGGCGTTCGGTCCGCACACGCGGCAATTCGGATTCTTTTTCAACTTCACAAAATCGAACGACATGTCCAGCGCGTTGTAAAGCAAAAGCTTTCCGATCAACGGCTCGCCGATGCCAAGCAAAACTTTCAGAGCTTCGGTGGCCTGAAGTGTCCCGATCGTGCCGGGCAAAACACCCAGCACGCCGCCCTCCGCGCACGAAGGGACGAGTCCCGGCGGCGGCGGTTCAGGGAAAAGGCAGCGATAGCACGGGCCTTTCTTGGCGTAGAAAACACTGACCTGTCCATCGAAGCGATAGATCGAGGCGTACACATTTGGTTTGCCGAGAAACACAGCCACATCGTTGGTCAAATAACGCGTCGGGAAATTATCGGTGCCATCCAACAGGATGTCATAATCTTTGGCGATGCGCAGCGCATTCTCGGACGTATAAGGTTCGTTATAAATCTCGACTTCGATATCCGGATTCAAATCCAGCAAACGGTCACGCGCCGATTCGACTTTTAATTTTCCGATGGTGGATGTGCCGTGAATTACCTGACGCTGCAGATTCGACGAATCGACCACATCGTAATCGACGAGTCCGATCCGGCCGATACCGGCCGCCGCCAAATAAAGCGACACCGGCGACCCAAGCCCGCCCGTGCCAATGATCAGCGCCGACGAGCCTTTCAATTTACGCTGGCCTTCGAGTCCAACTTCGGGATT
>JAJYOH010000047.1 GCA_021796315.1 Chloroflexota bacterium | reverse complement strand
TGCGTTCGCGCGCATTTTGGTCGAGGTCGCCATGAATGGCCTCGGCTGGGAATCCGCGTTGCGAAAGTTCACTGGCAAGCTGCGCGGTCTCGGCGCGCGTGCGCGCAAAGATCAACACGCTGGTCATGGCTTCCACTTCGAGCAAATTCATCAGCGCGTTGAGTTTGTCCGATTCGTGGATCATGTAATAGCGCTGCTCGGTGGCTTGAACGGTGAGCGTATTCTTTTTAATGGTGACCGATTGCGGGTCCCGCATGAAGCGCTCAGCGAGCGAGCGGATTCTCGGCGGCATCGTCGCGCTGAACAATGCAGTCTGACGTTCGGCTGGTGTCGCCTTCAAAATGGATTCGACATCTTCGATGAATCCCATGTTGAGCATTTCATCCGCTTCATCCAGGACGACGGTTTTGATCCCGCTCAAGTCGAGGACGTTGCGCTCCATGAGGTCGATCAACCTACCCGGCGTGCCGACAACTATGTCCACGCCTTTTCTCAGCGCGTTGATCTGCGGACTGTACGGCTGACCGCCATAAACGGCGAGCACGCGGACATTTAAATGTTTGCCATAATCATTCATCGCGTTGGCAACCTGCAAAGCAAGTTCGCGCGTGGGCGCAAGCACGAGGCTCTGCACGTGGCGATGACCATGTTTTAGATTTTCCAAAATGGGGAGGGCGAAGGCGGCGGTTTTCCCTGTGCCGGTTTGCGCCTGGCCTACAACATCCACGCCAGTCAGCATCAGCGGAATCATACCGGCTTGAATGGGCGTTGGCGCAGTGTAGCCAAGTTCGGTGATGGCCTGCATCAACTCTGGACGCAGGTTTAAAGAAGTAAATTCGGTTGTCATCAGATTTCCTTTTCTTATGTCATTGCGAAGGGCGAAGCCCGAAGCAATCTTCTTTATCTTTACAGGAGATTGCTTCGCTCGCAACGACATGCTATGAATTGCTCTGATGACTCCGTAAAACTTCCTGTCAACATGATCTGCCTTTTCAAGCAAATCCTCGGTACAGCGCCTCGCAACAAAAAAGCCCGACTATTTCGCCGGGCCATCATTTAGAGTGATCAAAACAATTTCCCAAAACGGTTGCTCTCCATTGAGAGCGGCGGGAGTATAACACACTTCTCAATGATTTTAGAAAATTGAATCGAGGCTCTCTGGGGTTTGCCGTGCCGCCAAATGTGCTGATTTATCACGGCGATTCCCAATGAGCCCAATATTTTGCTAAATTTGGCATTAATAAGATCAGCCGGGCAGCACCAACGGACCTCCGGTCAATGGATGTTCGACGACTTGCACGGGCAGACAATAAGCCTGTGAGATTAATTCCGCGGTCAAGACTTCGCGCGGTGTACCGATGGCTTTTATTTCACCGCCGACCATCAACGCGACGCGGTCCGCGTAATGCGCGGCTAAATTCAGATCATGCAAAGCGACCAACACTGCCAGATGATCGTGATGCGCCAACTCATAAACCAATTTCAACAAACTGACCTGATATTGCAGATCAAGATGCGCCGTGGGCTCGTCGAGCAAAAGGATCGGCGTGGATTGGCACAGCGCCCGCGCCAATAAAATTCTCTGCGCCTCGCCCCCGGACAATTCGCCGACTCTGCGTTCTGCAAACTCTCCCGCACTGACGCGTTCCAGCGCGCGCCGAGCGATCTCTTCATCTGTCTTCGATGGCTGACCCAGAAATCCGAGATAAGGCGTGCGCCCCATCAACACTGTTTCCCAAACTGTGAAAGCCGGAGGCAGAGAAACGGCCTGCGGAACGACTGCCATATATTTCGCGCGTTTCATCGGATCGAGCGTGGAAAAATCATCGCCGTTCGTGCGGACGTTTCCGCTTTGAATCGGGATCACTCCGCTGACCGCGCGGATCAAAGTGGATTTGCCCGCACCGTTCGGCCCGATCAACGCCACGACTTCGCCGGAATTTACTTCAAGCGAAACATCATTCAAAACGCGGCGGGCGCCATAATTTACGGAAAGATTTTTTATTTTTAACATGTCAAATTTTGAACCGCGACCCTGAAAAAACGCAGGGCTTAGCGCGCAAAGGCTTCTTTCTTCTTTTCTCTTTCTTTGCGGACTTCGCGCACTTTGCGGTGAATCGAATCACCAATATCCTTGATTCTTCGTCCGACGCAGAACCCACAAAAAGAACGGCGCGCCAGCCAGGGCCGTGACAATGCCGACCGGAATTTCCTGCGGCGCAAGCACCACGCGTGAGATGACATCCGAAATCAAAAGCGCAATTGCACCGCCGACGATCGAAAGCGGAATCAATTTTCGATAATCGCCGCCGAACCAAATCCGCATCAAGTGCGGAACGATGAGTCCGATAAAACCGATGATGCCAGAGAAAGCCACTGCCGCGGCGGTCGCCAGCGAGGCCGCGATCAACATAATCGTCTTCGCGCGATTCACATTCAAGCCGAGTTGCTGAGCCTGGTCATCGCCGAACTGAAGCAAATTTAACGCGTGCCCGCTCAAGGTCAAGACCCCGAGGCCGATGATTAAATATGGCAGCATGGCGAGGATCGCCGTCCATCCCGATTGACTCGCGCCGCCCAGTAACCATCCCAGCGCGCGGCGCACTTCACCGGTTGAACGAAGCATGAGAAAAGATGTCAGCGAAGTTGCGAAGGATGAAAAGGCCACGCCTGCCAAAATCAAATTCGTGGTCGGGACTGTCCGCCCGACGCGCGCAAGAAAATAAACAATGAAAACGGTCAGCAGTCCCGCGGCAAAAGCCGCCATTGGAACTGCCATCAATCCCCAAAATGAATACGGCCACTTGATGGACATTGCGATCACCGCGCCCAACCCCGCGCCGGATGCAACGCCGATCAAAAATGGATCTGCCAACGGATTGCGAAACAGCCCTTGATACGCCGCGCCGCCGCCGCTCAACGCCATGCCCGTCAACGCCACCAACACCGTGCGCGGCAGGCGGATCTCCCAAAGAATTTGCATGGCAACCTGCGTACCTTGTCCACGCAAAGCATTCCACAAATCGGCGGGGGAAAGAAACACCGAGCCGATGGCGAGGCTTAAGATCAGCGCGATCAAAAGAGAAAAAAAGACAGGAAAGAATGGCCTGGTGTTTGGCATAAAAAAGAAAAGGGGATAAGGGTCAAGGGCATTATCCCTTTTCCCTCGCCCCCTGTTTTTCTATTTGAACAAATCGGGATGGAAAAGTTTTGCCAACTGCTCCAACCCATCTACAAGTCGCGGACCGGGGCGGCTGACGATGTTATCGTCAATTGGAAAAATTTGCGCGTTCTTCACAGCATCGAGTCCGCCCCAGCCGGCGCGGGCTTTAACCGCATCGGCTGTTGCACCGTAGGCTGAATCGCCCAACAAAATCATGGACGGATTCGATGCGACGATCTGCTCGAGGCTGATCTGCGGATACGCGTCCTTCAAAGTATTGCCGATGTTGGTCCCGCCGGCGCGCGCGATCAACAAATCGCCGAATGAGCCGGGGCCATAAGTATAAGGTTTGTTCGGGTCGGTCGCGTCGATCTCATAAAACACGGAAGGTTTGGCCGTGACGGTCGCGATCTTATCGTCCACGGCTTTGACGCGCGCCTTGAGTGAATTCACCAGATCGGTCGTGTCGTGTCCGGTCAACTGTCCGACGATGTCAAGATTTTTATACATCTCTTCGATAGTCGTCGGGTTCTTCAAATAATAAACTGTCAGGCCGAGTCCTTCGAGCTGCTTGACGAGTTCAGGTGAGTTGATCTCCGCCGCCAACACCAGATCGGGCTTGAGCGCAACGATCTGCTCGGCGCTGTATTTTCCCAGCGAGCCGCCAACGCTTGCAACTGATTTAGCATCGGCAGGATAATCGGAAAATTCATCGCGGCCAACAACTTGCGAACCTGCGCCGATGGCAAATAAAATTTCCGTATTTGACGGCGCGAGCGAGACAACTTTTTGCGCGGGCGCGGCGAGCTTGACCTGGCGTCCGAGGCCGTCAGTGAGGACAATGGCTGATTGTGCAGGAGCAACTGTCGGCGCGAGGGTGGGCGCTTCGGTCTGGACCTGAACCGGCGCAGCGGTCGAGGGGCTTTGAGTTGCCACGACAGCGGGTCCGCATCCGGCGAGGAACATGGCGGCCAGCAAAGTTGGAACTAGAAACTTACGAAACATATTTTTCTCCAATCTAAATTTTATCGAACAAAAATCCCCTGCCGATGACAGGGGAGATAGAGGGTCGCTGAGTTAGCCGTCCTCCACCTCCTTTCCACGAGAGTGTGGTGAACCGGCCAAGGCGGGCGACCTGGCTTGGTTAGTTATATGGTTTAGTAATTGACCATCGAACTATCTAACTAATAAACTACCGAACCAACCTCACAGTTGCGGGACAGCGCCGGAATTACACCGGCTTCGCCGCTTTTGGCCATTATTCAATTGTGGCCGGATTGTATGCCGCGTTGGAGGAAGAGTCAAGAAACTAATTCGGCGCGTTGTGCGATCCTGCTAATCAAACCGCGAAAGAGAAAACGATGCAAAGGATTGAGCAGATACCAATATAAAAATCCGGGCAGGCCGCGCGGAGCGAAGAAAGCAGTTTGAGTCAGAATGGAATTGTGTTCATCTTTTGATTCGACGCGCCATTCCATCCAGCCGTCGCCGGGCGCTTTGAGTTCGGAACGCAGACGCATTGCATGATTTTGTTTAAGCGACTCAACGCGAAAATACTCCATCACTTCGCCTTCCTGCAACTCAGCGCCTCGTCCGCGCAGTCCCGGGCCGCCGATCAAGCGGTCAAGCTGGCCTCGCAATTTCCAAAGCCAATCCCCGTAAAGCCAGCCACTTCGTCCGCCAATGCTGGTGAAAACACGATAGATGGATTCGGGTGGGGCCGCAATATAAGCGCGACGATGGTCGATAAAAAAGCCTTCATGTTTAAGTTGCGTTTTGAGATGATGCTCGCCTTCCCAAACACGTTCAACCAAATCAGCGCGTAACTGCGCCAGGGAAAAAGATGCGGCGTCTTCATATGAAATCAATTTGACCGATGGAAAGACGCGCCGCGCCGAATCATCTCGGACGACGCTATCGTTTTGTAAACCGCCTATCAAAGCGTGGGCAATTGGCAAAGGAATGGGCGTCAGCTTGTCCACCCACCAGGCCATGAACCAAATGGGAATCACCGGAACGGTAAACAGCCAGCGGTGCAGGCCGCGCAGGCGCGCATAAGTCAACATCAGATCGGAATAAACTTTAACATCCGGGCCGCCGATCTCAAAAATTTTGTCGTGGCCGTTGGGCATATCGAGCGCAGCTATTAAATAATCGAGCACGTTCTGGATGGCAATGGGTTGGGATTTATTCTTCAACCAGCGTGGGCCCGGCAGGATCGGGAACTGCTCGGTCATAAAACGGATCATTTCAAATGAGATGCTGCCCGGCCCAACGATAACGCCCGCGCGAAACTCTGTAACCGGCACCCTGCCTTCGCGAAGCACTTCGCCCGTTTCGATGCGGGAACGCATGTGCGGTGCAATATCCTGATCCGGGTCCGCCAAGCCGCCGAGATAAATAATATGTTGAACGCCTGCTGCTTCTGCGGCGGTCGCAAAATTATAGGCGCCATCCAACTCACGGGCTGTGTATCCGCGTCCGCTCGACATGTTATGGATCAGATAATAGGCGGTGCGAACTCCATCCAGGGCTGGGCCAAGCGTCTGCGGCGACATGACATCCCCCGAAACCATCTCGACACTGGAACTCCACTTGCGTCCCGCCAAACGACGCGGATCGCGCGCCAGTGTGCGAACGCGATATCCCGCGTCGAGCAGACGCGGGATGAGGCGGCTTGCAATATATCCGGTAGCGCCGGTAATCAGGATGAGTTTGTTTTTCACAATAAAGTTTTAACAAGCCCTGCAAATTTTCAGTTGTTTAAAAATATTTTTCAGTAAAGTTAAATTCCTGCCAACATTCCAGCACGCGCCGCAAGCTGACGGATCAAGCCATCGAATAAAAAAGCATGAAAAGGCCACATGGCATACCAGTATACAAAACCCCAGAAACCTTTTGGCGCAAAATAAGCTGTCTCAGTCAGAAGAGTTTTTCCATCCGCCTGTGGACAGGATTCAAATTCGAGCCAGGCGAGGCCCGGTACTTTCATTTCGGCGCGCAGGCGCATGAGCCGATTTGTTTCCACCGCTTCGACACGCCAGAAATCAAGCGACTCGCCCGCGCGAATATCGTCGGGATGACGGCGGCCGCGACGCAAGCCAACGCCACCGATGGCCTTATCCATCCAGCCGCGGAGAGCCCAGGCCCAGTCCATGTAGAGCCAGCCGTGCACGCCTCCGATGCCGGTGTAAGCCCTGAAAACGGATTCCGCCGGAAGGTCCAGAAGAAGCGTACGCCGTTCGCGCATCATGCCATCTTCAACGCTAAAAGTATAAGGTTTGGTATCCCCGGCCGTATTGACCAGCGCATCCGACCAGGAAGTTTCAACAGTATCACTCAGCACGCGTCCAAGCGCTTTGCGGACGGCGGTCTGAAAGTCGAGCGGTTTAATTTGCGGAAAAAGTTTTTTGGCTGCCTCATCGTGGACAATGAGTTCGGCGCGCAATCCTTCGATGAGAGGTAATATCGCGTGCCAATGAATCGGCGTGACCATGTGAACCCAATACGCCGAAAGACGCGGCACATAGAACGGTGTGCGAATGAGAATGCGTTTGAGGCCGCGTTCCCTGGCGTAACCGAGCAGCATGTCTGCATACGTAAGAGGCGCAGGCCCGCCAATCTCGATCATCCTGCCGATGCTTTCAGGAGTGGAAAGCGCGGCAACCAGATATTCCAACGTGTCGCGAATCCCAATCGGTTGCGCCAGCGAAAAATACCATGCCGGGCAAACAAGCAGCGGCTCACGCTCGGTCAAATAGCGGATCATTTCGAACAACACGCTGCCTGAACCGACGATCATGCCCGCGCGGAATTCGGTCACGGGGACGCGGCTCTGGCGCAGGATGTAACCCGTCTCGTGGCGCGAACGCAGATAGGGTGAAAGATAATCGGTGGTGTTAACCAGTTCGCCCAGATAGATGATGCGCTCGATCCCGGCTTGCTCGGCGGCTTCTGCAAAGTTGCGCGCAGCAGTCATGTCGCGTTCTGCGCCATCTTTTTTATCTTTCATGCCGTGGATCAAATAGTACGCAACTGACACGTCCTGCAAGGCGGCTGCCAGTGTTTTCGGAATCAGCGCATCGCCCTCGACGATCTCAACTTGTCTGCGCCAGAAAAAACCATCCAACCGATGAGCATCGCGTGCCAGGCAGCGGACACGATAACCAGACTCCAGAAGGCGCGGCACGAGACGTCCGCCCACATAGCCGGTCGCGCCGGTGACGAGGATCAATTGATCTTGTGACATGCTCATAATTATAACGCCCGCGATTTTTAGAAACGAAAATTGAGGTGGAGGGGGCACTCAAAGGTTGTTGGTAAATAGGCTCAAGCCGCCGTCCTCGGCGGCGCTTTGCGGGTAAATCCTGCGCCGTCCTCGGCGCAGGGAGCAAACTCATCTACATACTTTTAGCGCACCCGAGGTGGAAGACGATTAACTAATTACAATTATTCTATTGTACAATCCTGTCATGCCTCTGCTGTGGGTGTCTCTGGCTTTTCTGGTTGGGATCGCTGTCAATGGAATGTTCCGCTTCTCGCCGAATATTTGGGCGCTGACCGCATTAATCCCAACATTGATCGTTTGGGGTCTTTCCAAAAAATTCACAAGTATAAAGAAATCCACAGTGGCGATTGTCATTGCATCGCTGGCCGCTCTTCTGTTGGGCGCGGGGCGATACCAACTTACCATCCACAAATTAACTCCATCCGATGTGGCCTGGTTCAACGACCGAAAATATGATCTCCTGATCAAGGGATGGGTCGTCGAGCCGCCTGATTATCGCGATACTTATACCAACTTGCGCATCCAGGTCCAGCAAGTCTACACCGGCAAAGACACCTTTGATGTGAGCGGACTGCTTCTCGTGCGTGTTCCGCCCGACCAGATTTTTCATTATGGTGATTCCATTCGCCTGCGCGGCAAACTGCAAACCCCACCCGTTAATGAAGATTTTTCGTATCGCGATTATCTTGCCCGCCAGGGAATTCTCTCGTACATGCCCAACGCCGAAGCGACTCTTCTTCCGGGGAATGTCGGGAATCCGATCATTGCCGCCATTTATGCTGTCAAAGAAAAATCACTTGAAAATGTTTATCATCTTTTTCCCGATCCTGAAGCATCGCTTTTGGCCGGCATCCTGCTCGGCGTGGACAATGGCTTATCTGCGGATCTGCAACAGGCATTCAAAGATACCGGCACGGCACACATTATCGCCATCTCCGGTTTCAACATTTCCATCATTGCCGGCATCTTCGTCATGTTGTTCAGCCGCCTTCTCGGAAAACGGCGCGGCGCAATCGTGGCAATCCTGGGTATCGCCCTTTACACTTTTCTCGTTGGCGCATCCGCGGCTGTTGTGCGCGCCGCGATCATGGGAACGTTCTCACTGTTCGCCATGCAGGTTGGCCGCCGCCAGCAGGGACTCAATACGCTGGCCTTTGTCGCGGCGCTGATGGCGCTTTGGAATCCGCTGATGATCTGGGATGTTGGTTTTCAACTTTCTTTCTTTGCAACGCTCGGTCTCATCCTTTATGGTGAACCCTTCCAACAAGCCGCTGAAAGATTTATCATAAGATTCGCGTCGCCCAAAACAGCCGAGTATCTTGTCCAACCAATTTCTGAATTTGTCCTGCTGACATTCGCCGCGCAACTTACAACCATCCCGATCATGGCCTATCAATTCAAACAAATCTCGCTGGTCTCATTCATTGCCAATCCTTTCATTCTGCCCGCACAACCTGCCGTGATGATCATCGGCGGGCTGGCCGTCGTCGCCAGTTTAATTATTTTCCCGCTTGGGCAACTCCTGGCTTGGCTCTCCTGGCCGCTGACCGCATACACGATCCGCATGGTTGAACTCTTTGATAGTGTGCCGCACGGCGTTATCATCTTGGGAAGTTTTTCCCTGGCATTCGTTTTTATTTTTTACGCCACGCTTCTCACCGTGACATTTACCGGCTCCCGTTTAAAAGAATTTTTCCTGTCCCTGCGTGAAAGATTCCGTTATTTATCTGCCGCGACAGCTTTTACCGTTTTGTTCATTTGCGCGCTCCTCATTTGGAGAGCCGTGGTCATTGGCCCGGATGGCAGGCTGCACATCACCTTTCTTAACGTCGGCTCTGCGGACGCAGTCCTGATCGAAACGCCATCAGGTAGAAACATTCTCATTAACGGCGGCCCGTCCCTGTCGTCGTTGTCTGACGCGCTGGGACGCAGAGTCTCGCCCATTGACCGCAGCCTCGATTGGCTGATCGTCGCATCCACCAACAATAATCAACTTTCATCATTACCGCGCCTGCTCGACCGTTATCCACCCAAAAATGTTTTGTGGAGCGGGAACCAGCAAGCTTCATTCTCTTCCCGTGACCTGGATAAATGGCTGACCGATCATTCCATTCCAGTCACGCAGGCGTCGGAAGGACAGGCGCTCGATCTTGGTCAGGGAGCGACACTCAAAGTCCTTTCCGTTTCGCCGCTTGGCGCAACCCTGTTGATCGAATGGAATGGCTTCCGTGCCTTGCTTCCGATTGGAGAAAATTTCGATACGCTCGATCAATTGGAATATGGAAATGCAGTTGGCCCTGTGACAGTGTTATCGTTGGCACAGAGCGGTTATGCTCCACTCTCCCCGGTGGATTGGATCGATAATTTGAATCCACAAATGACCGTGATCAACGTTGCATCAGACGACAAAGATGGCCTGCCCGATCAGGAAACCCTCGACGCGCTTGGGTCACGTTCCCTGCTCCGCACCGACCAGAACGGCTGGATAGAAATCACAACTGATGGTAAAGACATGTGGGTGCAAGCCGAAAAAAATCAACCAAAAAAGGGTCCATTAACACCGGAACCTTGAGATTTTATAATGGCAGCTCGTTTCTAACGAATCAAAAAGTCCCTGTCACTGACAGGAACTTTTCTAGAGCTGCTTTCTGGAGATAATTAAATACTGCTGAGACTGTTATTGAGTGTGCTGAACGAGTTGCCGATGATCGGGCCAAGAACCATTAGGGCCGCAATAACAACGATGGCAACCAAAACAAGAATTAACGCATATTCAACTAAACCCTGTCCATTTTCTTTGGCAGCGAATAACATGGCATATTCTCCTTTCCTTTGAATTTCTTCGAGCGTGATTGTTCGAAGATGAATTGATTGTAACGACTATGATTGTATCATTTTCCGGGTCTTGCATGATTGTAAGGCGCAATGCACATCCTGCTTGAAGGCGGAGCGGAGTTTGGCGGACAAATGTCCGAGCCGGATTTGCGCGCCATCGAATTGGCCGGAGGGTTTGACGTTCCCATTGCCATCCTGCCGACAGCCGCCGCGCCAGACAATAACCACGAACGGGCCGGGCGCAACGGTCAGCGTTGGTTCCGATCCCTGGGCGCTTCGCACATCGACCTGTTACCGGTCACCGATAAAGCCAGTGCAGACAACCCCGAACTGGCTGCCCGCGTCCGCGCTGCGAAGCTGATCTATTTGCTGGGAGGCTTTCCCCGTTACCTGGGCGAAACTCTTGCCAATAGTCGAGTCTGGCAGGCTGCACTCGAAGCGCATCAAGAAGGCGCAGTTATGGCGGGAAGCAGCGCTGGAGCAATGGTGTTATGTGAACACTACTTTGACCCCTATTCTGGCGAACTATTGCCGGGGTTGAATCTTTTGCCCGGCGTCTGTGTTTTGCCACACCACAATAATTTTGGGAAACACTGGGTGGAAAAGCTTGCCAAATTATTGCCCGATTCGCTTTTGATTGGCATCGATGAGCAGACCGGAATCATCTGCGATCATGGGAGTTGGTCTGTCCATGGCGCGGGCGAGGTGACGCTTTATCGCGGCGGGCAAGGGCAAAAAGTCTGCGTGCGAGGCGAAATATTCAAGATATAACCGCTTTGCAATTAGGAAAGCTTTTGCCTTACAGACAATTTACGACTTTCTTTCCAATTGTATTTTGTCGAAAAAAGGTTTATAAACAAAGTACTCATTGGATGGAGTTGCGCAAACATCAAGTCAAAGTTCCACTTTTTGGAGAAACAGAGGCCTGGCCTCAGGGAATGATGCGAGTAATAAAGAGGGTCTCGGAATGCAGATCAATCAATTTCCATACACAATGTTGCTGACGATATCAGCCTTAACGTCGGGCTTTATCGCTCTTTTCATGTGGACAAAACGGACGCTCAAGGGCGCGCGTCCGCTTGCGATGTTAATGCTCGAGTTGACAATCTGGGCCAGCGCCTATGTAATGATGTGGTCAAGACCGACGCTGGATACCCAGGTATTTTGGTTGAACATAAGCTATTTGGGGGAACTGGCAGTTCCGGTCACACTCCTCGTTTTTGCGAAGAAGATCACTGACAATGCCCGCTGGCTGAAAAAACGCATCATCCTTTTTCTTTGCATCGAGCCGGTTATTACATTCCTTGTTATTTGGACAAATCACTCCCACTATCTTTTCCGTTCTTCTTATAAAATGACGTATGTCAACAGCATCCCGGAATTATCCTGGACGCAGGGTCCATGGTTTTGGGTAAATGTATCATATTCATTCGCGTTGTTTGCTGTCGCAGCAATAATTCTTGTGCGGGCATTTATGCAGGCCGGACCTTATTCCCGTACCCAATTTGGAACAATCCTGTTCGGATGTTTTCTGCCTTGGGGGGCTGATATCTACACCCTCTTCGCGCCCAATTCGTTGAAAAATCTCTACATTACGCCAATAGTCTTTGGTGTTTGTGGAGTTGTTTTTGCTGTTGCGCTATTGAGATTAGGGTTGCAGGATATTTTGCCAATAGCGCGAAGTGTCTTGATAGAGAAGATCAGCGACGGGGTGCTGGTGCTCGATATGAGCGGTCGCATTTTGGATATCAACCCGGCAGCACAAAGGAATATTTCTGCAGATGGTAACGTCCGCGGAAAAGATATTCGAACAATATATCCACAGTGGAATGATCTCATTGACCGGTTATTAAAAGGGAAAGAGTTGCATCTTGAAATAAGGGACAAAAGTGACGCATCAGTTTTTTATGACCTTATAGCGGCTCCGCTAGTGGATAAACGCGGACGGGACAACGGGCGGTTAATTACCTTCCGTGATATCAGCGAACAAAAACGGTTTGAAACGAAACTTGAGAAGATGAACGCGCGTTTGAGGGCACAGGTCAAAAAGATCAGCCTCCTGCGTGACGAACTGCGTGAACAGGCCATCCGCGACCCGCTCACCAGCCTGTTCAACCGGCGTTATCTGACGGAGACCTTGGATCGTGAGTTGAGCCTGGCCAAGCGCAAGAATTATTCGGTCAGCATCATTATGATGGATATAGATCGCTTCAAGCTTGTCAACGATACCTATGGACACAAAGCGGGCGATGAAGTATTGAAAGCCTTAGGCCGGATCATTCGGTCTCATGTGCGTGGCAGCGATATTCCCTGTCGTTTTGGCGGGGAGGAATTTGTCATCGTCATGCCTGAAACCACGGTTGAAACTGCCGAACAGCGCGCACACCAGATCCGCACGAAATTTCGCGGATCGAAATTCTTTGATGAAAGAGATTCCATCATTCCCACACTATCAATAGGCGTTGCAGCTTTTCCCACTCATGGCGAAGATTTGGAAAGTATTCTAAATAGCGCGGACCAGGCAATGTATCTCGCAAAAGCTGAGCGAAATACTGTCGTAATATATTCGGGAAATTCATCCATCCAAAAGAAACACTCTGCCATTCCCTGATTTTGTTCACACGTAAAGAAGATATTTATCAACCCTCTACCGTACATCATAAGATTTTTACCGCAAAGAGCGCGAAGAGCGCACATGTGCCTGCGGCCAATGCAGGCAAAGATTTAAAGGTTTTCTTAGCGAACTTCGCGGTTCGATTTTTGGCTGTACGGTAGAGAGATTAAAAGAAAATCTGGAGCAATGACCAATTTGCTGACAGGTCATAAATTCCCACTCCAACAAGCAGCAAGCCGCTGACCAAATTGATCAGCCGCGCTCGTTGAGCAAACTGGCGTGTGATCCAGCGTTGCGCTGCCCCGGAAAGAAAAGAAAGCGCCAGCAGAGGAAGGCCAAATCCTATTCCAAACCAGAAAAAGATGTTGAGTTTGCTCAAAGCCTCAGTAACTGTTAATGAAAGCGCAAAAATGCCGACAACCAGCGGGCCGGAACAGGGCAGGGCAATTGGCCCGTAAAGCAATCCATAAATAAAAGCATTGACAAACGGATTCGAAAGAACCGGCGCTTGGATTTGCGGCAGGGTCTTGAATGGATTGCGGTTGAACAGGAGCAGGACTCCGAGCAGGATGATCACCAGGTCCGCGATTGGGATGATGATCGAAAGCGCCCTTCCCACAGATATGGAGAGCAGTGCAATGATCCCGCCAAGCGCCAGCATCATTGTCAACACACCGGCCAAAACGAAAAAGCCGGGGAAGTAGCGGCCGGTTTTCCCCTGCAAACCTTGCTGTCCGCCGCTGATATAGGCAAGGAAGCCTGGATAAAGAGGCAGGACGCAGGGGCTGGTCGTGGCGAGCAGGCCGAGGGTCAAAGATGTAAGAAGCGTTTCCATGGTTGTCCAAAGCTCGATAGGGGATTTGATTCCCCTATCGAGGCTGATATCAATTACATCTTTTCATCAAGATAAGGCTGGATGGCCTTCATCAGATCTTGTGCGCTCTTGATGCCGAAAGGCAAAGGATGCGCAGCGCCATGACGATCAATGATCAGAATCGGTGTAGATGGCGGGTTGAGGAATTGGTCTCCGTATGCCTGTGAGATCCCGCGCGAAACATCTGCAGAAGATACAGCATAAAGCCAATCGAAACCAGTTTTATTTACATAACTCTTGAGAGCGTCGGCGTTTTCATTTGGATCGATATCCAGCGAGAGGCTGACCAGATCCGTGTTTTGGCCGAGCAGGTCATGATACGCTTTGATCTGTTGCTGCTGGGAATAACAGTTTGAGCACCAGACGGCCATCGTCTCGACCAGCACAACCTTCCCTTTGAAACTGTTGATCGTAAAATTCTGTCCCGTTCGAGCATCCATAAAAGACGTGTCGAACCAGGCAGGCATTCCCATCATCGCATCCGGCGTGACTGTATCATGCGACATCATGGCATCCGGTGTGGGAGTCTCATGCGACATCATCGCATCTGGAGTGACAGTAGCATGAGACATCATGGCGTCCGGTGTGGCAGTGTCATTCGACATCATGGCCTCTGGTGTGGCCGCGCCACCGCAGGCTGTCAACACAAGCGAGAGCAAAACAATCAGGCTGAAAAAGACGGATTTATTTTTCATTCTTTCTCCTTTTTTGAGTTGCGACGGATGATAGCCAACCGGCATTAACAAAGGGCTGTCAAATCATTACGCCTTCCTGAACCAGGCCTGCCTGAGCGTAAGAATTTCTTAATCATTTATTCGAAGAAATGGAATAAAGAATCGAGTATGATGGAATTGTCATGAGCGAAAATATGATTCTCGTCATCGAAGACGAGCCCAGCATTGCTGAGGTGGTCAGCCTGTATTTAAGACGGGCCGGTTACTCAACTTCAATTGCTGCCGATGGCCGCATGGCGCTGACTCTGCTTGAGCAGCAAATGCCCGGGCTGGTTATTCTCGATCTAATGATTCCCGAAGTGGATGGCTTTGCAATTACTCGCTGGATGCGAGATCGCAGCGACGTGCCAATCATCATGCTCACATCGAGACGGGAGGAAGCCGACCGCATCGCCGGACTGGAAATGGGCGCAGACGATTACGTGGTCAAACCTTTCAGCCCACAGGAACTGGTCAGCCGCGTGCGCGCTGTCTTGCGCCGCACGGATAAATCCCGCGCTGAAAACGAGGCTGAACGCCCGCTCACTTTCGGCAACCTGGTCATTGACCCAGGTACGCGTCTCGTTTCGCGTGATGAACAGGAGATCGTGCTGACTGCCAAAGAATTTGAGATGCTTCATTATCTGGCGCGTCATCCGCGCCAGGTCTTCAGCCGCGACCAATTGCTCGAACGCATTTGGGGTGGATCGGCTTACATCGACCCCGGCACAGTCACCGTCCACGTACGCCGCCTGCGCGAAAAGATCGAGACCGATCCGTCAGCCCCGCTTCATATCATCACGGTCTGGGGCGTGGGCTATAAATTTGAACCATGAGAATCCAGCCTTGCAAAAAATAGTGACCAGGCTTCCTTTGTTTCCCCGCTATTTACTGGGTGTTTTACTGATCCTAACCATCACACTAGGTGTGTTCACCTTGTTGATGAGTCCGCCATTGAACGCGATTCGTTTAATGGCGATCTTCCTGCTTATCACGGCGGTTGTATCGAGCATGGTCGGTTATGCGGCTTATCGCCTCGGCTGGTTGACACGTTCTCCCACTTTGCGCTGGACATTGCTGATCGGTTACGCAATCTCGAGTGTGCTGACTTTCTTCAACGTCTGGTTCAGCGCGCAGATGATGTTCGCCAGCCAGCATGATCTGTTGCTTGCCATCGTCCTGCTGGTTTTTGCCGGAGGCATGGCCATGGCTCTGGGATATTTTCTTTCCAGCACCATCACTGAACGTATTGCCTTGCTCAAAGATGCCGCCGATTCATTAGCCGAAGGCGACCTCACGACGCGCGTCACCATGAATGGACGTGACGAAGTTGCCGCGCTTGCATCGGCCTTCAACCAGATGGCTGCCCAACTTCAAGCCAGCGACGAAAAACAGCGCGAGCTTGTCCGCCTGCGAACCGACTTGATCGCCTGGGCCAGTCATGATCTGCAAACTCCCCTGGCATCCATCCGTGCCATACTCGAAGCGCTGGCCGATGGCGTGGTGGAAGATCCTGAATCGATCCAGCGCTATCACAAAACCGCCCAGCGCGAAGTGCAATCGCTTTCCCTCTTGATCGATGATTTATTCCAGATGGCACAACTGGATGCTGGCGGACTCCCTCTCAACCGCGAAAAAGCATCGCTCTCGGACTTGGTCTCCGATACGCTGGAAAGTTTTACTGAGCTGGCTGCGCGTCAACGCGTGACTTTGAGCGGCTCCGTGGATCCAAACATCGACCCGCTCTACATGGATACCCAGCGCATTGGCCGCGTGTTGAACAACCTCATCAGCAACGCCCTGCGGCACACTCCGGCTGAGGGGCAGATCGAAGTCCGTGCGCGGCGGTCCGGCTCAAAGGTCGAAGTGAGCGTGAGCGACAGCGGCGAAGGAATCCGCGCTGAGGATCTATCCCACATCTTCGAACGCTTCTATCGCGGAGAAAAATCCCGCAGCCGCGCCACTGGCGGATCTGGTCTCGGGCTTGCAATTACACAGGGAATCCTGCGCGCGCATGGCGGGGAAATTCGCGTGGAAAGTACGTTGGGCAGGGGCACGCGCTTTATCTTTACCCTTCCCAGGCTTTAACCTTTTTATCAGCCTCCTGTAAGACATTCGTAAGGAAGATTTTTTACAATTGTTTCATCAAGGAAACAGAATGATGAAACGTTGGCTGATCGGATTCCTTTTATTGATACTTGTCGGATGCGCGCCTGCTTCACCCATTCAAACATCCATGTCCAACTCCGCCTCATTACCGGACCTGGGAGCTGCTCCCGAATTAACCAACACCATCTGGCTGAACACTGATTCGCCATTGCGCCTGGCGAATCTGCGCGGCACGGTCGTCGCCCTCGAGATGTGGACGTTTGACTGCATCAATTGCCGGCATGTCATGCCCTGGTTGAAGAGTTGGTACAAAACTTATAAAGATCAGGGCTTTACGATCATCGGAAATCATTATCCCGAATTCAGTTTCGAATCAGATTTCAATAACTTGAAGAGCGCTGTCGCTCACGATGAAATTGAATATCCGGTCGCGCAGGATAATGACGGCGTGACATGGAATGCGTATCACAATATTTACTGGCCTGCTTTATACCTGATCGATAAACGCGGTCACATTCGCTACGTTCACTTTGGCGAAGGTGCATATAATGAGATCGAAACGAACATCAAAACTTTATTAGCCGAAGTCTATCCTTAGAAATAGAGGTAAAAATGGACAATCAATATAAATCAGTCCCCGTTCTTTCATCGGAGATCACGCCCAAATCACAATACCTGAATCGGCGTGATTTTCTCAGGGCCGCCGGCATCGCAACCGGCGCCGCGCTGCTGGCCGCGTGCGCACCTCAAGCCGCCGCGGGTCCGGTTGCGGCAAATTCAACCGAGGCGGCGTACGCGGGCAAGACGGATGAACTTGGCTCACCCGTCAACTCATTCGACGACATTACCAACTACAACAATTTCTATGAATTCAGCACTGCCAAAGACGCTGTGGCTCCGTTATCGAAGAATTTCAAATCCCATCCGTGGACGGTGGAAGTCAGCGGCATGGTCAACAAACCAAAGACCTATGCGATCGAAGATTTGCTGAAAGCCTTTCCTCAGGAAGACCGCATTTACCGTTTGCGATGCGTGGAGGCCTGGAGCATGGTCATTCCGTGGCAGGGATTTCCTCTGGCAAGTTTGCTGAAAGAAGTCGAGCCGACCTCCGATGCAAAGTATGTCCATTTCGTAACGTTGATGGACAAGACACAATTCCCGGCGGAGGGCAATGGGTTCTATCCCTGGCCTTACGAGGAAGGTCTGCGGCTCGATGAAGCCATGAACGATCTCGCCATCCTTGCCACCGGTTTATATGGCGAGCCTTTGCCAAATCAGGACGGCGCCCCGATCCGCCTGGTCGTGCCATGGAAGTATGGATTCAAATCCATCAAATCCATTGTCAGGATCGAGCTGGTGGATAAGCAGCCAGGTACTTTCTGGAAAAATATCGCGGCTGATGAATACGGCTTCTACGCCAACGTCAATCCGAATGTTCCGCACCCACGCTGGTCACAGTCATCGGAACGGCGCATCGGCGAATTGACCCGTCGGGCCACATTGATGTTCAACGGCTATGGCGATCAGGTGGCGCATTTGTACGACGGCATGGATCTAAAAGCCAATTACTAAAAACCGAACCGGACTGCGCAAACTTCAGGTGTCAAAATAAAAACGGCAGGGCCGTTAAATTGCGCCGTCCGTGTTCAGAAATTATTCTTCATGAAAATCATCGATCGACTCAGGAAAATTCCTTACACCCCACTGCAAATCGCCATGCACCTTTATGCCTGGTCGGAATTGGCGATATTACTGATCGGGTTCTTTACGCACCGCCTGACCGCCAATCCCATCCAGCAACTTGAAATTCGCACGGGACGCCACGCCATTGCCCTGCTTGTGCTTTCGCTGGTCTGCACGCCGCTGAATACAGTCCTGGGCTGGCGCGAACCG
>JAJYOH010000503.1 GCA_021796315.1 Chloroflexota bacterium | reverse complement strand
AACGATCGAACGGCCTTCGGGCGTTTCATCTGCCAGAGAAGCGAGTTGTGCGGCCTCAGCCAATTCCTGCGTATTGATTCCGTTCACAGGTATGAATTCCACGGCCTGACGATTTCCCAGTGTGATGGTGCCGGTCTTGTCCAGCAGCAACACATCCACATCGCCAGCGGCCTCCACCGCGCGGCCAGACATGGCGATTACATTGCGCTGGATCATGCGATCCATGCCTGCAATGCCAATGGCAGAAAGCAATCCACCAATCGTGGTTGGGATCAAACATACGAGCAACGCAACCAAAACGGTGATGGTGATCGGTGTGCCTTTTCCTGCGGCAGTGACGCTGTAGAGCGAATAGGATAAAAGCGTGGAACACACCACGAGGAAAATGATCGTGAAACCAGCCAACAGGATATTGAGCGCAATTTCGTTGGGAGTCTTTTGGCGCTTGGCGCCCTCGATAAGGCCGATCATACGGTCGAGAAAACCATGGCCGGGATCCGAACTGACGCGCACAATGAGCCAGTCTGAAAGCAGACGCGTCCCGCCTGTGACGGCAGACCGGTCACCGCCCGCCTCACGCACGACGGGAGCCGACTCGCCGGTTACCGCGCTTTCATCCACCGAGGCGATGCCGACAACGATCTCACCATCGGAAGGAAGAATATCTCCGGCCTCAACGAGAAAGAGGTCATTCTTGCGCAATGCAGTTGATGAAACAACTTGGGTTTTCGAGAGGCCGGTTTGCACATCGGAAGCCAGCTCGCGTAAACGTTTGGCTGGCGTATCCTGACGCGCTTTGCGCAGCGACTCAGCTTGGGCCTTGCCGCGCCCCTCCGCAACAGCTTCAGAGAAATTGGCAAAGAGCACAGTGAACCATAACCAGATCGCGACGGCCCCGATGAATCCCGTTGGTGCCTCGCCCTGTCCAATGAGAGCCTCGATCCATAATACGGTGGTCAAGACACTCCCGACTTCCACGACCAACATGACGGGGTTACGCACCGTCGAGCGCGGGTTAAGTTTGATAAAGGAGTCCACGATTGCACGCTGGTATAGTTCGCGGCGAAACGTGGTTTGTTTTTTCTGTTGAGTAGTCATTCCAAAATCCTTCTAATGAGCGAAGACCATCAAATGCTCGACGATCGGTCCCAAAGCCAGCGCCGGGATAAAGCTCAGCGCGCCGACGATCATGATGACACCCATCAGCCAGGCAATGAAGAGAGGCGTGTGAGTAGGCAAAGTACCAGCACTTGCAGGGACTTTCTTCTTACGGGCAAGTGAGCCTGCAATTGCCAACGCAGGAACGATCAACCAATAACGGGCAAAGAACATGCAAATGCCAAGGGCTGTGTTGTAGAAAAGTGTATTGGCGCCCAACCCGGCAAACGCTGAACCGTTGTTATTCGCTGCCGAAGAGAAGGCGTATAGCACTTCACTGAAACCGTGAGGACCACCAGTATTCAAAATAGTCGCAAGGCCTGCCGGAACTATTACTGCAATGGCTGTACCAACCTTTGCCAACACAATAGGAATCAAAAGCATGAGTGAAGCCATCTTCATCTCATAGGCTTCGATCTTCTTGCCTATATATTCTGGCGTACGTCCGACCATCAAGCCAGCAATGAAGACAGCCACAATGACGAAAGCCAGCATTCCATATAACCCGGAGCCAACTCCGCCGAAGATAATCTCACCTAACTGAATCATGAAAAGAGGCGCCAGGCCTCCGAGCGGCATGAACGAATCATGCATCGAGTTGACCGAGCCATTGGATGCGGCGGTTGTTACAGTTGCCCACAACGCCGAGTTGACAATGCCAAAGCGTGTCTCTTTGCCCTCCATATTTCCGCCCGGATTAATGTTGGTCTGTATCTGATCGATACCCATCTTGGTGAACGCGGGATTACCTCCCTGCTCGGCCCAGACTGCCACTGCCAGGAAGACTACAAGAACGAGCGTCATCGTGATCAACAGCGCCCAACCCTGACGTGTATCGCCAACCATCTTTCCGAATGTATAGCACAACGCGCCTGAGATAACGAGAATGGACAGCATCTCGACAAAGTTTGAGAACGGCGTTGAGTTTTCGAATGGATGCGCGGAGTTGACGTTGAAGAATCCGCCGCCATTCGTGCCCAACTGCTTGATGGCAATTTGCGAAGCGGCAGGACCAAGGGCCAAAACTTGTTCTGTTACAGTTTTGCCATTCGAGTCAGTTGTAGGTTGAAGCAAGGCCACAGTTTTGTACGAACTGAGCGTTTGGACGACGCCTTGAGAAACAAGAATAAGTGCGACTACAAGCGAAAGCGGAATCAAAATATAAAGTGTGGTACGAGTCAAATCCACCCAAAAGTTGCCGATGCCCTTGGCGGTGTGACGTACAATACCGCGGATGAGGGCGACCAGAACAGCCATGCCTGTCGCAGCCGAGAGGAAGTTCTGCACCGTCATGCCGAGCATTTGCGTGAGGTAGCTCATCGTCGTCTCGCCGCCATAGCCCTGCCAGTTGGTATTCGTTGCGAAACTGACGGCGGTATTCCACGATGAGTCAGGCGAGACCGCGCCCAGCCCCTGCGGATTAAGCGGCAGGAAGGTTTGAAGCCTTTGTAGACCATACACCAAAAGCAAGCCCAGCACATTGAACAGCATGACTGCGATGGCGTAAGTCTTCCAGTTCATGTCTTCATCAGGCTTGACGCCTGAAAGGCGATAAATTAATCTTTCAACGGGGCCCAGAACATGGTCCAGAAAGGTGCGTTCGCCCTGATATACTTTCGCCATAAACGAGCCGAGCGGTTTTGCCAATGCCAGCAAAACCACAAAATAGAAAATCAGCTGAAGCCAACTGTAGAGATTCATCCGAACCACTCCGGTTTAAGCAGCGCCAATACAAGATAAACGAACAGGATCACAGTGATGACGCCTGTGATGAGATATAAGGCGTTCATTTGTCTTCCTCCATCAGCCGGTCACAAACTACGATAAACCCGTAAGTGAGGGCAAAGAAAAGTATGGTAAGTCCGAGATATAGCAAATCTTTCATATATGCCTCCAATAGGCTTTTAGTTTATGTAGTTGGCGGTCAAAATGGGCGCAAGAAAAACGGAAAAGACGTCAAGAAAGTGTCAAGAATTTCTACAAGTACAAAACGCTGCCGGCTTTATGAGCCGGCAGCAGAGTAACTCTAAAAGTATTTGGTTGGAACAGAAATAATTTACCCCATCGTGATCTTTTGGCTATATTACAACGCCTCTGCCAGAAGTATAATAATCACATGGGACGTTTACGATTCTTCCATCCAATTTACGGATATATGCTCGTAATATTGACGATTGCGATTACAACGGGGTTTCTTCTATTATTGCGCGAAGTTCTTGACACGCCCTTAATCGCTCTTCTGTATTTATTGCCGGTTGGCTTGAGCACAAGATGGGGATTGCGCCCCAGCATCGTAGCGGCGCTCGGCGCGTTCATCACTTTCAACTATTTTTTTATACAACCTTACTACACACTGGCAGTCCCCCAGACTGGCGATTTACTGGTGCTGTTGGTTTTTTTCATCGTGGCAGTGGCTGCCAGCCAATTAGTGGGACGCGCCCAAAGCGGGCTGGCTGCGGCAACTGCGCGTGAGCGTGAAGCCACACAACTCTATGAACTGACCACTGCTTTAGCAGGCCTGCAAGATGATCAATCCATTGCCCGCGCTGTGGCTGAACAGGCGCTTCAGACTTTTCGCGCGGAACAAGTGGAGTTGAACATAAAGGGTCAAAGAACGTTTGAACTTTTGCTTCCGGAAAAAGCATTGCCTGTTCAACGCAAACCGGACTGGACGGTCCCGCTTCAAACTGCAAGAGGCCCGCTTGGCAAAATCCACGTATGGCGGGCGGAGACTGCGATCAACCCAACCGAGGAAAGATTGCTGAAGACGTTTGCCAGCCAGGGTGCGATGGCGCTCGAGCGGGTTTGGCTGTCCGAAACAGCGACCCGCGCAAAGGTCCTGGAAGAGAGCGACCGTTTAAAATCTGCTTTGCTTTCCTCGGTCTCACATGAGTTGCGGACGCCGCTCGCAACGATCAAAGCCGCCATCAGCAGTTTGCGTGGAGGCGATGTCAAGTGGGAATCATCCGCACGAAAGGATCTGCTTGCCGCAGTGGATGACGAGGCCGATCATTTAAATCGATTGGTCGGAAATTTGCTCGACATGTCGCGCATCGAATCCGGCGCTTTGAAACCGCAGCGTCAATGGAATCTCATTGGTGAAATTTTGGGAGGCGTTCTTTCAAGAATGCGACAGGCCGCCGAACATCATCATCTTGAAATCGACATGCCCGAGGACCTGCCGCTCGTGCCGGTGGATTACGTCCAAATGGAACAGGTCTTTGGAAATTTGATCAGCAACAGTTTAAAATATGCGCCGCCTGACACAACCGTTTCTATTTCGGCGCGCAAGCAGGATGATGCGATGCTGGTGGAAGTCCGCAACCAAGGACCGTCAGTTCCCGCGGAACACCTCGACCGTATCTTCGACAAGTTCTACCGCGTCACCGCCGCCGACCGGGTTACGGGCACCGGCCTCGGTCTTTCGATCTGCAAGGGAATCATCGAGGCAAGCAG
>JAJYOH010000046.1 GCA_021796315.1 Chloroflexota bacterium | reverse complement strand
CAATACCTTCGCCAAAATTAGGTGAATGAAAAAGGGCTTTTCGGGTAAAGTTGTGTCTCTCACAACCCAACCTACACGGAAAAGCCCATGACAGAGATTGTAGCACTTTTACAAACCATTGCGCCTCTTTGCTCAAAAACGGCTGTTCGCCAAATGAGCCACGTTATTTATGGAATGCTGGTGGCCAGCGGCAGGGTCACGATGCTGGGTCTTTCGCGCTGGACGGAAAAAGGCGGCAGTTACCGCACCCTCCAGCGGTTATATCACAGTGAACTACCCTGGAAAGCGCTCCACTGGCTGTTGTTTCGGTTGCAGTTCTTGAAACAGGAGGATGAGTACATCATAGCTGGGGATGAAGTAGTAGCGAGCAAAGCCGGCAAAGCCACGTATGGGCTGGATCGGTTTTTCTCCAGCATTCAGCAACGGGTGATTTCTGGTTTGTCGTTTTTCACCTTCTCACTGGTGAATGTGCGTGAAGAACGCTCGTATCCGCTGCAAGTCACGCAAGTTGTGAAAAGCGCCGAGGAAAAAGCCGTTAGTAAGGCCAAAGCAGAAGCGAAAAAGGCGACAAAAACGCCAGCAGAGAAACGCAAGCGAGGCAGACCCAAGGGCAGCAAGAACAAGGTCAAGCAGGAAGTGGTCTTGAATCCGGAGTTGCTGCGCATCCAATCTGCTCTGAAAAGCCTGCTGGACACGGTTGGAACCATTCTGTCGCTCACCTATGTCGTGCTAGATGGGCATTTTGGCAATTATCCGAGCACGTTCATGGTCCGGGAGACGAAACTGCACCTGATTTCCAAAATGCGCTCGGATGTTGCCCTGTATCCAGCGTTCGAAGGCGAATACTCTGGCAAAGGGCGTCCGCCCAAGTACGGCAAAAAATTGGATATGCACTACCTGGACGATGACCAATACTTGAAAGCGACCTCGACGGAGAAAAATATCCTGACGCAGATCTACCAGGGCACATTCTACAACAAGGAGTTTGCGTTTGCCTTGAATGTCGTTGTCATCCTGAAAACCAACTTGCTCACCCACGCCCAGGCACATGTGGTTTTGTTCAGTACCGACCTGGAACTGGATTATGAAAAGATCATCAAGTACTACAGCCTGCGCTTCCAGATCGAGTTCAACTTCCGTGACGCCAAGCAATACTGGGGTCTGGAAGATTTCATGAACGTCAAAGAAACTGCCGTGACCAATGCCGCCAACTTGTCCTTGTTTATGGTCAATTTCAGCTATGCCTTGTTGCAGCCATTTCGGGAGCACAATCATCCGGAATACAGCGTTTTGGATTTGAAGTCGCACTATCGTGGACTGCGCTATGCCTGCGAAACAATAAAAATGCTTCCGCAAAAACCTGATGCTATTTTATTGGCTGACATTTTTCAGCAAATCGCCCGTTTGGGCGCTATTCACCCGACTTTTCTGCCGCCTACTTCTCAATAGTTGGCAAAGGTATTGTGACTTCGGAAGGTTATTTATCTCCATCTTGATGTGTTGATAATATTTATGTGGTGCTTGCCTGTTGTGAAATCTTTGTGGCTTTGATGATGAGTCTCAGAGCCTCATTTACGGCCTCATCATTAGGAAATGCTTTTGCTACATCAGGCTCTAACACAACAACATTATTTCCAATTCTGCGTTCAGGCGAAAAGCGTCCTTTGGGCACAATCGTCATTTTGGACAAGTCATACTCGTCCTTTAATTCGTAATCATCCTGCTTCGGCATAGAATTTTTCTTCATTTTTAGTCGCCTTTCTCGCGCTGATAATTCTGATGTTCTCTTTTCGTTCGGCGTGTGCCACCATTAATAATCGTTGTTTATTGGAAAGCCCAATAGTGATGTAGCGTTCTTCATCAATCGAGTGTTCTTCGTCCAGAAATGTGATAAACATTGGGTCATCAAAAACTGTACTAGCTTCGTCGAATTCAACGCCATGCTTTTGAAGATTTGTTCTGGCTTTTTCATCATCCCACTCGAAGTGATGTTTCATTCGGCATGGCTCCTCAATGAAAATTATAGCACTTAAACTTTCTGCCTTCTGGTTCAATTCTGCCGTATAATTTGACCATCCTCCCTCGTTCGGGGAAACCCTCATGCCCGAATCCCGCAAGCTCCACGTTTTCCCTTCGACAAGCTCAGGGCAGGCCTCTGCCATTCTTCGCAAGACAAGCCCATCGCGCGCGAGTTATATCAGCGACTCAACGCCGTCCCGCAAGGGGATGATAAAGGCTGGATTGACCCCGCGCTGCGCCAAAATCCGTTTCCGTCCGTGAGTCCGTTATGAAGTCCGTTGACCGCAAACTCCGCGTCTTCCTCTGCCATTCTTCGCAGGACAAGCCCATCGTGCGCGAGCTTTACCAGCGACTCAACGCCGAAGGCTGGATTGATCCTTGGCTGGACGAAGAGAATTTACATAGATCAGACTTGGGATATTGCGATTGAAAAAGCCACATAAGTCGTTGGTAAATAGTGCCTTTGTTGCTTGATTCGCCAGTGATTATTTTATAAGCTATTTCATAAAGATTATTAAGGAGGTCGCAATGAAAAAAACAATAATCGCTTTTATTGCTCTCGCCCTTATATCACTTGCCTGTGGGGCAACAGAAAGCGCGATCCAGACAGCAATTGCTCAGACAGAAGTTGCGCGGTCAACAAACACACCTCTTGCAACCAGCACTCCCACTCCTTTACCGGGGGTCGGGAGTATTGTTTCTTGCGGGGACATTTTGACCCTAAAGGTTTTGGGACCACCAGATTTCCGCGACCATCTTTTGGGGTATCCTGGGTCAAGGCTTCAGCCGCTGCTTAACGCATATGATCCTCCACCCGGAAGTGTATTTATGGGCGTGCCCATAGAAATTATTAATACCTCATCAAAAGCTATAGCCCCTGAATCGCTTCCATCGTCAATCTATGCGTCTCAAGCAGAAGGAAAGTTGGACAATAAATTAGTTATAGCTGATATCGCGGGTGGTGGTTTAGAAGCCGCCTTTGAACTAAATTACGGATGGAATGCTTGGCCCCTCGAGGTTGTGCCGGGTTTATCAACTAAAGTAGTGGCTGTGTTTGTGGTTAACCCTGCTACAATAGACTGGGTATTTGTATACCATTACCAAGGGCCTGATGACCCATCGCCACTTTGTGATGTAAGAATATCATTGATGAATACTTCTACTACAAACTCAACGCCGTCTTCTGTCTTGAATGTATCTACAAATACCCCTGACGGACAGATTTCTTGTGATGGAATTGAGCAAGTAAATATCAGGAAAATACCCGGCTACATCAATAAAAATGATTCGGATGTTGTGGCCAAAATGCCTTGTGGTGCATTGATCACTATTGTGGATGGCCCTCAGGATGTAGACGGACTTAAGTGGTGGCAGGTGGAATGGAATGGATATACAGGTTGGATTGCTGAAAAAACAAATTCAGGAGTACCAATAATCATTTTTAGCCCTTAATGATTTCTTCATGCGAACTGTCTATTGACTCTGCGGTAAAGATTTGTTATAAGAGATTGAATTCTGAACATTTAGGAGGATCTATCTCATGTCAAATTCAGAAATTACTTTTTATCAAGATCAAAGCGTATTTATTACCAATACTCGCGCGGTGATTGGCGGGAAGACATATGCGATGGCAAACATCACGTCGGTTACCGTGGGTGAAATCGCTGCCAAAAGAATTCCTGGCATTTTAATTGCGGCTATTGGAGGCCCTTTAACTTGTTGCTGTGGCGTTTTGCTTTCTGCTGGCCTCACTTCTATGTTTGCTGTTACACTTCAAAATCAAAGTTCTTCTGGCCCAGCGGGTGCTTTGGGTACAATATTGAACATAGGCTTTTTGCTAGTTTCGTTTTTAATTGTGGTTGGAGGAGTTGCATTGGCAATTATGGCTAAACCAACCTATGTTGTAAAGATTGGCAGTTCTTCTGGTGAGGCTGATGCTCTCTTATCAAAAGATAAAGAATATATTCTGAAGATAGTAAATGCACTGAATGATGCCATTGTCAAAAGAGGCTAAAAGACGATTGGATGCCATTTAGGCAATTGACTCATTGGGCCGTTGTGTCCTTTTCTTCCTATTTTCCATAGCTTAGTTTTATTGCCCAAGCCTTGCTCTTTCTTCCTCAATAACGGCTTCTTCTAATTTTTTGAAGAGGGGAGCAGGCTGGTTTAGTTTTTTCCCAGATTTTAACTCGCTGGGTTTCCATTTTAATCCTGCAACAGGCTTATATCTCAACACCGTATGCTCGCCAAGCGAGTCTTTGACCGTCTCGGTGTATTGTTCGCCGAAGAGCGGAGTCTCGTAGCCGAAGAAGCCGTGCAGTTTTTCGCAGGTGAACGGCAGGAATGGGGCGAACATCACCTTGAGCGAGTCAATGGCTTTGAGCGCGGTGTAAACTGTTTTGGATGCGCCATCTTTGTCAGTCTTAATGGCTGACCACGGCGCGTTGGTGTCGAGATACTGATTGACCACGGTGGCGAGCTTCATCGCTTCGCCCAACGCAGAACGCAGGCGCACGGCTTCGAGTTCCGCGCCCACAGTGTTGAATCCGTTTTCGATAACGGCGAGCAGTTCCAGGTCCGCGGGACGAAGCGTGGTCACATCCACATCGGGAACGCGCCCATCCCAATTCTTATAACAAAAAGCCAGCACGCGATTCGCAAGGTTGCCCCAGGTCGCCACCAGTTCGTTATTGTTGCGCGCCACGAACTCGGCCCAATCCCAATCGCTGTCCTTCGCTTCGGGCATGTTGACCGTCAGGTAATAACGCAGCGCGTCCGGGTCGAAGCGTGTCAGCGCGTCGTGTCCCCAGACAGCCCAATTGCGCGAGCCGCTGATCTTTTTGCTTTCGAGATTCATGAACTGGTTGGCGGGCACATCATACGGCAGGGTCAGCGGGACTTCTTCGCCCGCGAAGATTTCCATGAACGCGCTGCCCGCGCCCATCAGTTCAGCCGGCCATTGCGACGTGTGGAAGAAGATGTTGTCCTTGCCGATGAAGTGGAATTGCTTCGCTTTGGGATTTGTCCACCAATCGCGCCACGCTTCGCTTCGACCTTGCTCAGCGCCAGCTTTCTGACCCTTCGACTCGCTCAGGGCGGCGCCCGACAACTGCGCCCACTCAATGGGGGCGGAGAGGTAGCCGATCACGGCCTCGAACCACACGTAGAGTTTTTTCGTTTCCCAACCCGCTTCCTGCACCGGGACGGGGATGCCCCAATCCAGGTCGCGCGTGATGGAGCGCGGCCTGAGACCTTCGCTTTCGATCTTGCGCAGCGATTCGCCCAAAACGGTATCGCGCATGTGATCGGCGCGATCCTGCAAAAACTTCTTGACATCCGGTTCGAGCTTGGAAAGGTCAAGATAAAAATGTTCGGTGTCGCGCAATTCAAGCGCGCCGTCGCCGGTCTTTGCGCGCGGTTTGATCAGTTTCTCAGGCTCGAGAACGTTGCCGCAATTGTCGCATTGATCGGAGCGCGCGCCCTCGAATCCGCAGATGTAACAAGTCCCTTCCACGTAACGGTCGGGCAGGAACTTGTCCGCGCTGGGGGAATACCATTGTTTGCTGAACTCCTTGAACAGGAATCCGTTTTTCTGGAGGGCAAGGAACATGGCTTGCGAGACTTTGAAATGGTTCTCGCTGTGCGTCGTCGTGTACAGGTCATACGAAATGCCGATCTGCTTGAACAACTCGATGAAGCCTTCGTGATAGAACTTGTACACTTCCTCGACTGGCTTGCCGAGCTTATCCGCGCTCATGGTGACGGGCGTGCCGTGTGAGTCCGTGCCGGTGATCATCAGCACCTTGTTCCCCTTCAGGCGATGATAGCGCGCAAAAATATCGCCGGGCAAATGTGAGCCGGTTAAATTTCCAACATGGATTTCTGCATTGGCATACGGCCAGGCAACTGCAACTAAGATGTTTTCAGGCATTCGTGTCTCTCTTTTCTTTTCACCACGAAGGGCACAAAGGACACTAAGGGGAAAAGAAAAGGCCTTCGTGTACTTCGTGACCTTTGTGTTTAAATGTTTTTTGTTTTACAAACAAAAAGGCCGTCCGCTAAATGGACAGCCCGTTTTCGTTCAGGTATGCAGACCTAACGTGCTTTCCACTCGGCGCGGCAGAACATCTCCATTCGCATCATGCGCATGGCCATGGTCACACCTGCACTCCCTGGCACCGCCCGCCAGGGCAGGTGTGCGCCAGGTGCAAGTGTGGTCACCATTGGGAAATCAGGTCTGGTAAACATTGCGCCAAGTTTACTATGTCCTTCGTCTTGTGGCAAGTGCGGCAGCGCCTTTCAGTAGCGTTATTCAACTGCAAGATGTTTGTAAGCTTGGATGTGTTAAACTCAATTTGTCCGGTCATAAAACAGATCGCCGGAGGCCAAAATGAAATGGTTCAAAAATAGCCTGTCTCGAAGATATATGCTGTGGGGATTTGCACTTGGGATTTTCTTTGTCATTGCGGGGACGATCATCGAAATCATCGTTGAACATTTGCCGTGGAGTTTTACGTCCCTGCTCGAGTCCCAGCGGATCGAGCCGCTTTTACAACTGGTGGATACTTCGCCGCTGATTCTGGGATTTATGGCTGGGCTGATCGGAAACCAGAAAAGTCTGGCCTCTGTGATCAGCAAGAGTAAGAAAGAGTGGGAAACGATTTTCGACTCCTTTTCTGATCCAATATTCGTGGTGAATCAGCATGGTCAAATTATCAGGTGTAATCATGCTGTCATTGACCGATTGAATACCACCTTTCCAAAGGTGATCGGCCAACCGTTTTCTGAGACCCTGGTCCCCGGTCAAATCGGCGGTATTGAGCATTTCCAAAATTCGGATAAGGAATTTCCCTGGTTGGGCCGCCTGTACGAAATCTCCACATCGCCAGTGGTCATCGATGGCGCCATGGGCGATAGCGTTTTTATCTTTCACGATGTTACAGATCGCAAACGGATTGAAGAGAAATTGGCACAGGACCGTACTCTCCTACGTACGTTGATCGATAATTTGCCCGATCGAGTTTATGTAAAGGATGTACAGGGACGCAAGATTATTTCCAATGTCGCAGATTGGCAGGGGTCGGGTGGAAAGACAATGGAAGATGTGCTGGGAAAGTCAGACTTCGATACTTATCCGCCTGAATTCGCCGCCAAATTTTGGGCCGACGACAAGTCTGTTCTTGATTTTGGGATACCGATCATAAGCCGCGAAGAACCCGGATTGGATAGTCGGGGCAATCCAATATGGGTAATGACCACCAAAGTCCCATTGAGGGATGGAAATGGGCAGATCGCGGGGCTTGTGGGAATTGGCCGGGATGTTACCGAGCAGAAGCAGGTTGAATTGGAGATCCTTCGCCAGAAACAATATTTCGAATCTCTGGTCAACAACAGCCCTGTTGCCATCGTCGTTTTGGATAATGATGAGAAGATCGTTTCCATCAATCCTGCATTCGAAAATTTATATGGTTATACAAGCGATGAGGCCGTTGGCGTCAAACTGGATACTCTCATCACCACTGAAGAGACGCTGCGGGAGGCCGCCCTTTACACTCAACAGGTTATGAACGAGGCGGTCCACGCCATCGGTAAACGTAAACGAAAAGATGGTTCGCAGGTCGACGTGGAGTTATTTGGCGTGCCCGTCATGATCGCCGGGAAAAAAGCAGGCGCGTTTGCCCTGTACCACGATATTTCTGAAATTACCCGTGCTCGCCAGGTTGCTGAGGAAGCCAGCCGTACCAAGAGTGAATTCCTTGCCAATATGAGCCACGAGATCCGCACCCCGATGAACGGTGTGATCGGCATGTTGGAACTTGCGCTGGATACACATCTCACGAATGAACAGCGCGACTATCTGCAAATTTCCCTGCAAAGCGCTGAGGCCCTGTTGACATTATTGAACGATATTCTGGATTTTTCCAAGATAGAGGCCAGGAAACTTGAACTTGAAAATATAAATTTCAATCTGCGGACAACTGTTGAAGATGTGGCTTACTCAATTGCGAAGCGGGCTGAAGATAAAGGGCTTGAGCTGGCGTGTCTCATCCATCCCGATCTGACAACCGATCTGCGCGGCGACCCAAGCCGAATCCGTCAGGTGATCACGAATCTGGTTGGGAATGCCATCAAGTTCACTCAACAGGGTGAGATCGTTATCCGGGCCGAGGCAATCGCTCAAACGGAGAAAGAAGCGACCATCCATTTTTCGGTGCAGGATACTGGAGTCGGAATCCCGCTTGACCGGCAGGCGGCTGTCTTCGAGCGTTTCACCCAGGCGGATGGTTCCACTACCCGCAAATATGGCGGGACGGGCCTCGGCCTGACGATCTCCAAGCAACTGGTCGAGGCCATGGGCGGACAAATCGGAGTCGAAAGCATTCCCGGCGTTGGAACAACTTTTTGGTTTGATGTTACATTCGAAAAGCAGCCTGCCAAACCGCGCGGTGCAGCCCCGTTATCGCTGCAGCCGGTGAGCTTGAAAGGCTTGCGTATTCTGGGTGTGGACGATAATGCTACGAACCGTATGATCGTGACCAAGATGGTGGAAGGATTTGGCTGCCGCATTGAAACGGCCGCGACAGGAGCGAAGGCGTTGGAAGCGCTGCAACATGCCCATCTCTCAGGCGATCCTTATAGAATTGTTTTGCTCGATATGCAAATGCCCGGTATGGATGGAGAACAGACGGCCAGCGCCATCATAAATGACTCAGCCACGCATGATGTAAAGATTATTATTCTCACGTCCATCGGTCACCGCGGCGACGCATCGCGGCTCGAAGCGCTGGGTTGTTCCGGCTACCTGCTCAAACCCGTCAAGCAGCACATGCTTTACGAGTCTCTGGTTGCGGTGCTTGGCCAGAAGGTGGAAGAGCCGCCCAAACTTGTGACGCGCCATCTTCTGTCTGAACAGAAGCGTTCCGGTCAACGCCTTTTGCTGGCTGAAGATAATGCTATTAATCAAAAGCTGGCTGTTGTCTTGCTGCAAAAAGCCGGTTATTCTGTAGATACGGTTGAGAACGGACGACAGGCAGTTGAGAGATCCCAGCAGGAGGCATACAATGCCATCCTGATGGATGTTCAAATGCCGGAGCTCGATGGCTTTGAAGCCACCGGTCAAATCCGCAAGAAAGAGTTGAAAAGCGGGAAGCATACTCCCATCATTGCCATGACTGCCCATGCTCTTGTGGGCGACCGCGAACGATGCCTCGAAGCAGGCATGGATGATTACGTCTCGAAGCCGCTTGAACCGCAATTCCTTTTAGCTGTACTGGATCGCTGGCTTCAACCCAATGAGGAGAAATTAGAAATGAAAGCGCCTTCAGGTTTCCCTTCCGCTTCAAGCCCGGACGATAAGCCGGTCAACCTCGAAACGGCTTTACCCCGCTTCGACAATGACCGTCAATTTTTTGCCAGCATGTGCAGTGAATTTGTAGCCAGCCTGCCGAAACGCATCAATGAAATGCAAGCATCTCTGAATACTGGAGATGCGGTCACATTGTCGCGCCACGGACACAGTTTGAAAGGTGTCTCAAGTAGTTTCTCTGCCGGGCCGATCACCCGTCTTTCTGCCGAGATCGAGATGCTCGGCAAATCTGGCGATCTCTCGGATATGTCAACGCTCATCGATCAGCTCGAGACAGAAATCGAACGCCTGAAGGAATTTTTAACCGAAGAAAAGATTTTGATTTGATGTATGCGGCTTATCGTGTATAATCCGCAGCGCACGCCCCCGTAGCTCAATGGATAGAGTGCCTGACTTCGAATCAGTAGGTTGTGGGTTCGAGCCCCGCCGGGGGCGCCACGAGAAGCGCAGCCCATTTAGGCATAAAAAGGGACTCCTGTTTTCGGAGTCCTTTTTTATGTTCGATGGAATATTCCGGAGTATTTTTTTGTGTTCCCAATATTGGAACGCGGCTTACTGTTTTGTAAAGGCCTCCTGCGCCGCCGGTCAACTTGACACTGCCTTGCCCTGTGCTAAAATTGCTCCACTAATGTTGAGGACAGCCCATAGGTACGGTTAGTGAGGTTGCCTCATCCTTTTTATGGAGGGTCGTCTTGACCAAGAATCGTACGCAACAAATGGTGGACCGCCTGCGCGAACTTCAGGCTTCCTCTCCCGATATTGAAGCTTCCGCCGTTGTTAGTGTTGACGGCTTGCCGATTGCCTCGGCCCTGCCGCAGGGCGTTGAAGAAGATCGCGTCTCGGCCATGTCTGCCGCCATGCTTTCCCTTGGTGAACGTATTGCCAATGAATTAGGACGCGGTTCCCTTGAGCAGGTTTACATCAAGGGCGAAAAGGGATATGTAATGTTGATGTCGGTTGGCGAAGAAGCTGTTCTAACCGCTCTCGCCCGCGAACAGGCCAAACTCGGACTTATCTTTTTGGATATGCGTCGAGCCGCCGAAGATCTTACGAAAATGATCTAGTGGAGATTGCATGAGTCCCCTTCAAAAATCCGGCCTGTATTACCCCAATAAATTCGGCTTGATCATTATCAAGTCGCTCGAAGAAGTGATGGGCAAGAACGGTTTGAATGCCATCCTTAACCTGGCGGGCTTGAACAATTATGTTGAAAACTATCCGCCCGATAATCTCGAAAAGGGCTTTGACTTTATCGAGTTGTCTGCCATTGGCACCGGGTTGGAAGAAATGTACGGTCCGCGCGGCGGGCGCGGTCTTGCGCTTCGCGCTGGGCGTGCGACTTTTTCCGATGCCCTGAAAAATTTCGGCGCGCTGGCCGGTGTGGCAGATTTGGCATTTGTGGTCCTTCCGCTTCACGCCAAGCTGCGAATTGGTTTGCCCGCGATGGCAAAGATCTTCAGCCAGTTAAGCGATCAGCACAGCACGGTCGAAGAAAAAGACAACGAGTTTATTTACACCATTCATAAATGTCCCTGCTGTTGGGGGCGCCACGATGCCGACAAACCCGTTTGCTTCATCGCAACCGGCCTTCTACAGGAAGGACTCAAGTGGATTTCCGGCGGTAATGAATTCCGCGTGAACGAGTCCAAGTGTGTGGCGGTCGGTGATGATGTGTGTGAATTCGTAATCCAAAAAGAACCCATTTCCTGATAGGGGGTATTATGGCAGACGCCAAATCGAAAATCCTGATCGTTGAAGATGATCTCGACGTAGCTGAAATGTTGAACGCGTATTTTCGCGTGCAGGGCTACGAAGTATTTACAGTTAACTGGGGCGAGGACGGTGTGCGCTCCTGCCAGACGGTCCACCCAGATCTGGTCATTCTCGATATTCGTCTGCCAGATATCGACGGCTACGAAGTTGCCAGGCGGTTGCGCAGTGACCGGCGTACAGCGGACGTGCCGATCATCTTCCTGACTGAAAAGCGCGAACGCTCCGATAAGTTACAGGGCCTTGAGATCGGCGCGGACGATTACATTACCAAGCCATTCGACATTCAGGAACTTCGCCTGCGCGTGCGCAATGCACTCAAACGCATTAGTCAGGGGTCGCTCACCAATCCGGTCAGCGGATTGCCCGAAGGCGCGTTGGTGGACGAGCGTCTTAACGATGCGCTCAAAAGCGGCGACTGGGCGGTTGTTCTCGTTGCACTCGAAAACATGGATGCCTTCCGTGAAGCTTATGGTTTTGTCGCTTCTGACGATGTTTTGCGCGCTGTCAGTTTGATGGTGTTGAATACCATGCGCGAGGCCAGCGGCGCTGATGATTTTCTCGGCCAATCGGGTCCATCCGATTTTGTACTGGTTGTTCCGCCTGCCAACTTGTCTACTTTGAGCGAACGCCTGCGCGCGCGCCTCGAACAATCCCTCGATTATTTTTATCCAATCAAAGATCGCGAACAAGTTGCCAAACGCAAGGATCGCCTGGCGGTCAAGATTGCAGATATGCCCTCCGTTTCGGGGCGCTTCAATAGCGCCGAGCAGCTCAAAGTCGAGTTGTTGAGGCGGAAACATTAGGAGTCCGTTTGCGCATTGCAGTTGTCACCCCAACATATAACGAAGCGGAGAACCTGCCCAAACTGGTCTCCGCTTTATTTACGCTTCCGCTCGATTTACATGTTTTGATCGTAGATGACGACAGCCCTGATGGAACTGGTCGAATTGCTGATGAGTTGGCGGCGAAGGATTCGCGTGTGCGTGTTCTTCATCGCGCGGGAAAGTTGGGATTGCGTTCCGCGTATCTCGAAGGGTTCCGCCTCGTTCTGGACGATGGGGCGGATGCCGTTTTACAAATGGATGCCGACTTTTCGCACGACCCCGCTAAAATCCCCGCCATGGCTGAGCTTCTTAAATCCTACGATATCGTGCTCGGCTCGCGCTACATCAAGGGCGGCTCAGTGGATGAGCAATGGCCGCTCTGGCGCAAATACCTTTCTGCCTTCGGTAATTTTTATGCCCGCACAATTTTGGGACTTCCCTTGCACGATGTGACCACTGGCTTTCGACTTTGGCGGCGCGAAACTTTGTTGGGGATGCCGTTCAATCGTATCGAGGCCAACGGATATATTTTTCTGGTAGAGATGGCATATCTGGCTCACTGTCTTGAATACAAAATCGGCGAGGTCCCTATTTATTTCGCTGACCGTCGCTGGGGAAAATCCAAGATGTCGTTCAAGATACAAGCCGAAGCGGCCATGCGCGTCTGGGCTGTTTTATGGAATTACCGCGACCTTCGGCGCAAAGGCCGGGCTGCGCGGGCAGCGTGAACATTCTCTGCCATTGATGGTTTCGTTTCACTCAGGGCGGTTATAATTGTTTTCATGCCAACCAGGTTGACTCATCTCGATGAAAGCGGACGCGTTCACATGGTGGATGTCGGCGGCAAGCCTGATACCGAACGAACGGCGATTGCTCGCGGCGAGGTCCACATGAAGAAAGAGACGTTCGATTTGATCCGCGCCGGGCAGCTCAAAAAAGGTGACGTGCTAACTGTGGCCCAGATCGCAGGCATCACCGCTGCCAAGCGGACCTCCGACCTGATTCCGTTATGTCACCCTTTGCCGCTCACCCAGGTGGATGTGGCCCTCGCGCTCGACGAGTCCCTGCCGGGTGTGGTCATTACTGCCACCACAAAAACCACCGGAAAGACCGGTGTCGAAATGGAAGCCCTGACTGCCGTCTCGGTCGCGGCGCTGACGGTTTATGACATGGCCAAAGCCGCCGAGAAAACCATGCGCATCCAAAATATTCGCCTGGTCGAAAAGCATGGTGGGCGCAGCGGCGATGTGATAAATGAATAAAGAATTTTAAAGGTAAAAATATAATGTCCGTAAAAATCCTGTTCTTTGCCAACTTGCGCGACCGCGCCGGGACAAAATCTCTCGATATCGAAATCCCGGAGGGCATAACTGTGCAGGGATTGAAGGAGCAGATCGCACGCGATTATCCGAATCTCAAGCAATCCATGGAAGCCGTTTTGATCTCCATTGATCGCGAATATGCTTTTGATGAAGCTATCGTTGCCGATGGCTCGGAAGTTGCCATGTTCCCGCCGGTCAGCGGCGGATGATAAACCTCCACATGAAATCTTCGGACCTTCCAACTATCTTCTCCATCACTGAAGACGAGCTGGATCTTAACGATCTGCTTGCAAAGATCACGCTGACATCAACCGGAGCGGCTGCCATTTTTACCGGCATGGTGCGCGGAGTTACCTCACGCGATGATCCGCATGAAACCGCCTATCTCGAATACGAAGCCTATGTTCCGATGGCGGAATCGAAGATGAAGCAAGTCGCCGACGAAATTCGGGCCCGGTGGCCGGTTGTCGAAGGTATTGCCATCGTGCAACGCATCGGCAAACTTTATCCGAAGACGCCGACCGTTCTGATTGCCTGCACTGCCGCGCATCGCGACACCGGCGTTTTTGAGGCCGCGCATTACGGCATCGATCGCTTAAAGGAAATTGTCCCGGTTTGGAAAAAAGAAGTCAGCCCAAGTGGAGAGTTTTGGGTCGAGGGCGAGTACATTCCCAAACCTGGCGAATAACATGAATTTGATTCGAACTGCAAATCTTTCGGACGCAGATGTAATCGCGCGCGTCCACATCGATTCATGGCAGACCACGTATCGCGGTTTGATGCCCGACAAAGTTTTGGATAACCTTTCCTTTGAGCTTCGTAAAGAATGGTGGCAGGGAATCCTTCACGATCAAAATGGACGAGTTCTTGTTGTCGAAGAAAATGATCAGATCGTTGGCTTCGCCTATTTCGGCGAGGAGCGCGAACATGATCCGATCTATCGCGGCGAGTTGTATGCGATTTATCTTTTGGCCGAGTATCAGAAAAAAGGAATCGGTCGTTTGCTTCTCGAAGCCAGCGCCGAAAGTTTGATAAAAATTGGAACGAACAACATGTTGCTTTGGGTTTTGTCCACCAACCCGTCGCGAAAATTTTATGAGAAGATGGGCGGCAAATATCTGCGCGATAAGTCTGTCGAGATCGGCGGGGCGGCTTTGCAAGAGTCGGCTTATGGCTGGGACGATATTCATTTGCTGGTGGAATCGAAATGAAAATTGCCTGCATCAATTGCGGACAAAAATATCCTGAAACTGGCGTGCTGTATAAATGCCCACATTGTGATGGGATTTTTGATTTATCTGAGCCGATAAAATTTGGACGTGTTGATCATTCGCAGCCTGGCATCTGGCGCTACGCATCATCCTTTGACCTTGATGCGGCTCCTGTTTCGTTGGGCGAAGGCAACACTCCATTCGTTCCCGCCAAAGTGTTTGGCCGCGAAGTTTTCTTTAAATGCGAATACACAAACCCAAGCGGCTCATTCAAAGATCGCGGCTCGGCGCTTCTTTCTTCTTTCCTTCTTTCTCGTGGAGTCAGCGAAGCCATCGAAGATTCTTCCGGCAATGCGGGCGCATCCTTCGCGGCTTACGCGGCGCGGGCGGGAATCAAGGCGCGGATCTTTGTGCCCGAATCTGCTTCGGGGCCGAAACGCCAGCAGATCGAAATGTATGGCGCGGAATTGGTGCGTGTGCCCGGTCCGCGTGCAAATGCGGCAGAGGCTGTCCGCAAAGCCGCTGAATCTGGACAAGTTTATGCAAGCCATGCTTATTTGCCGTTCAATATTCCGGGTTATGCAACCTGTGCGTATGAGATCGTCGAGCAGCTTGGGCGCGCGCCCGGCGCTGTGATTCTTCCCGCTGGTCAGGGCGGACTTTTGCTTGGTATGGGGCGCGGATTTGAAGCGATGGTCAATGCAAATGTAATCGATAAAATGCCGATGATCCTTGGCGTGCAAGCCAGCGAATGTCAGCCATTGGTTGCATTGTGGAAACATGGCACGATGAATGGTGTGCCAGATAACCAAACGGTGGCCGAAGGCGTGCGCGGACGTTCCTTGCGGGCCGGGGCTGTCGTCGAGATGACGCGTCGAAGCGGTGGCCGCTTTACGTCCGTGGATGAAGCGTTTATCCTTCCCGGGCGTGACGCATTAGCGCATCTGGGGTTTTATGTAGAGCCGACGTCCGCGCTCGTCTGGCGCGCATTGGAAGAAAACATTTTTAGCCTGCCCGATCCGGTCGTGGCTGTGTTGACCGGTTCAGGATTGAAATCATTGATCTAAATTCACGGAGGTTTTATGGAACGAATTGTTATCACTGGCATGGGCACGGTCAATCCGCTTGGTTTGACCGCAGCCGAAACATGGAAGAACGTGACGAACGGCGTCTCAGGCGTGGGGCCGATCACGTTGTTCGATTCATCGCCATTGCTGGTACATATTGCGGCGGAAGTGAAGGGCTTCGATCCTGCGAATTTTATGGATGCGAAAGAAGCGCGTCGGCGCGACCGCTTTGAGCAGTTGACCGCAGCTGCGGCAAAAGAAGCAATTCATTCCTCGGGCCTGGAAGTTACCGAGGTGAACGCCGGAAGAATCGGCGTGATCATTTCATCAGCGATTGGCGGTTTGACCACGCTTCAGGAAGCGGTGCTGATCGCGAATGGTGATAACCCGCGCAGGGTCAATCCATTTACGATCCCCATGTTGATGTCGAATGGCGGGGCAGGGTTGGTCGCGATTGATTATGGAATCAAGGGGCCGAGTTTTTCTGTCGCTTCGGCCTGCGCTTCGGGCGCGGATGGAATCGGTACGGCGATGATGATGATGCGCGCCGGAATGATCGATGCCGCGGTCGCGGGCGCAACGGAAGCGACGGTCACGGCAACCGGCGTGGCCGCATTTGATCGCGTGGGCGCAATGTCGCGCCACAACGATGACTACTCAATGACGCCGCAGCCGTTCGATAAAAACCGTGACGGCTTGGTGATGGGCGAGGGCGCGGCGGTTCTGGTGATCGAAACCGAATCGCATGCCAAGGCGCGCGGCGCGAACATTCTGGCGGAGCTGGCTGGTTACGGCTCGACTGCGGATGCGTATCATGTCACGGCCCCGCACGAATTCGGTGAGGGCGGCGCGGCGGCCATTCGCATGGCGCTGCATTCGGCGCAGGCTAATGCGGACGAGGTCGGTTATATCTCTGCTCACGGAACCGGAACGCAATTGAACGATCAGTCCGAGACGCGCGCGGTGAAAGCTGCATTTGGCGAACAAGCTTATAAAACCCCGATCTCCTCGACCAAGTCCATGACCGGGCACATGATGGGCGCAACGGGCGCGTTGGAAGCCATCTTCTGTGTGCAGGCGGTTCGTGAAGGTTTGCTCCCGCCAACCATTCACTACGAAACTCCCGACCCCGAATGTGATCTGGATTACATTCCGAATAAAGCGCGCGAGAAAAAGATCACACTTGCCATCAGCAACGCCTTTGGTTTTGGCGGTCATAATGCCGTGCTGGCGGTGAGAAAATATCAATAACCACAAAGACACCAAGTCTCGAAGACTCAAAGAAAAAACTTTGTGGCTTCGTGTCTTTGAGTCTTAGTGGTAAATTTGAGTTTCAGCCTTGTGAATTGCCTGCTCACGTGCTATAATCCGCCGTCGCTAAAAAACCAGACACATTCATAACGTAAGGAAGAACGACAATGACTGATTTTATAAAGGCTGTTGAGGCCAAGAAAAACGAAAAAATTCCCGAACTGCGTCCCGGCGATACCGTCAATGTGCATGTCAAGATCAAGGAAGGCGATCGCGAGCGCATTCAGGAATTCAAGGGCACCATCATTCGCCTGCGCAAGGGCGGCAACGATGCGAACATCACAGTCCGCCGCGTGGCCTCCAATGGCATCGGCGTCGAACGCACCTTCCTGCTTCGTTCGCCGCGCATCGACAAGGTCGTGGTCGAACGCCACAACCAGGTCAATCGCGCCCAGCTCTACTTCATGCGCAGCCGCACGGGTAAATCGGCTCGACTCAAACAGAAATTCGATTAGATTTTCCAAGACCCTAAAGGTTTCAAAAACCTTTAGGGTCTATTTATTTAACCATGCAGCCCATTATCGGAATTACCACCAACCAAAGCAAAAATGCGGATGATCATCCAACTGTTTCATTAATGCAATCGTACGTCAAGGCCATCATGCAGGCGGGTGGCGTGCCTGTGTTGATTCCCTCGATGCTGGCTGAAGGTGGGTGGGATGCTCTCTATTCCCGCCTCGACGGGATTCTTTTCACTGGCGGTGGGGACATCTCTCTTGAACATTTTGCGGGAGATCCGCATCCCCGCATAGACGAAGTGGACCCGTTGCGGGATGCCGTTGAAATGAACTTGATCCACGCTGTGACCTCGGACGGCAAACCTTTCCTTGGAATTTGTCGCGGCGCGCAGGCCGTTAATGTGGCTTTGGGCGGGACGCTTTATACACACATCCCCGATCAATTGCCTGGCGCGCTCGATCACGCTTATCCCGGCAACATGCGGACAGTGCTGGCGCATGAAGTCAAAATTGAAGAAGGCACGCGTATTGCCGCAATTTTGGGCGAGCCGATCCTCAAAGTGAACAGCCTGCATCATCAGGGACTCAAAGATATCGCGCCGAGTTTGCGCGTCACCGGCCACGCACCGGATGGATTGGTGGAAGCCATCGAACTACCCGAACATCCATTTGGCATCGCGGTTCAGTGGCATCCTGAATGGCTGACCGACCAGCAGTCCACGCGAAATTTGTTCATGAAATTTGTCGAAGCTTCAAGTAAATAAAAAATTGCAAAGTGCAAAAAATGAGCTTTACGTTTTGCATTTTGCGCTTTATCATTCAATAATGTCCCAAAACATTCAAAACAATCCAATTGGTATTTTTGACTCCGGCGTTGGCGGACTCTCCGTCCTGCGCGCCATTCGCGAGCAGATGCCCGAAGAATCGGTTATCTATTTTGGCGATCAAGGACATATCCCTTACGGCCCGCGCCCGATGGGACAGATCCAAAGTTTTTCAGAAGCCATCACTAAATTTTTGCTGGCTCTAGATGCAAAAATAATCGTCGTGGCTTGCAATGCGGCCTCAGCAGCGGCGTTGCAATATTTGCGCGAGAAATTTCCCGATATTTCCTTTGTCGGCATGGAGCCTGCTGTTAAACCAGCCGCGGAGAAA
>JAJYOH010000502.1 GCA_021796315.1 Chloroflexota bacterium | reverse complement strand
TGATGGATATTGGAATTTGTCTGTCCGGGGGCGGCGCGCTCTTACAGGGACTTGCCGATCGCCTGACAGATGAACTTAAGCTGCGTGTTTGGGTGGCGGAAGATCCATTGACCTGTGTGGCGCGCGGTGCAGCAGTCATCTTTGAAGACATGGATAATTTGAGCCGCTATCTGGTCGGTCTGGAGCGTGGTAGTACTCATCATGGCGCGTAAGGGCGTGCAGACATTTGCGCTCTGTGCTATGATTTAAAGAATGAAAGATCTGTTTTCCCGCACTTTGCAAACCACCATAATTTTCTTGGTTATCGGGGGAATTCTGGCACTTTCCTTTGGCGGTTTCTTTAGTTCAATTACCAATCGATTCACTGGCGGATTCGTTTCCACGCAGGAATGGTTCGCAACGCGCTATCAAGCCATTCAGGAATTCCTAGCCGCGCCGCGCGATATTGTGAGTCTGCGCACCCGCAACACTGAACTCCAGAAGCAAGTCTCTGATTTGCAGGCTCAAGTGATTAACTTGCAGCAACGCGTCAATGAAACCGAGATACTCGCGGCGTTGGTGGATTTTTCAAGGACTAATCCTGAAAACAGCTACAAAGCTGCCTCGGTCATTGGCCGCGACCCAAGTCCATTCCTGCATTACATCATTATCAATCGCGGTTCGAATGACGGCATTCTGCGCGGCATGCCGGTTGTGACAAGCGAAGGCCTGGTTGGCCGTGTAGATGCAGTCATAGCGGATGCAGCACGCGTTCAATTGATCACTGATCCGGCATCATCTGTGAATGTACATCTTAAGAACGCTGATACAGATGCCATGCTGGTCGGTTCCGTCACTGGCGATATTTCTCTCGACCTCATCTCGCAAGACGCGACTATTCAGCCAGGCGATCTTATCCTGACCTCAGGCCTGGGTGGCGGCTTCCCGCCGGACCTGATCATCGGACAAGTAGTTAACGTTCAAAAGCGTGCCGCCGAACTCTTCCAGAGATCCACTGTCCAACCTGCCGTGGACTTTAGCCGCTTGCAGATCGTTTTGGTTATTATCAATTTCCGGGCAGTTGATATCGCTCCGCTCGTTCCCACCACCACTCCCTGATATGCGTAACATTATTGCACTTCCTTTACTTGGCCTGGCTGTTATCCTGCAGTCGGCCATTGTCAGCCAATTCTCCCTGCTTGCGGGTTACGCCGATCTCGTGCTCGTACTCCTAGCCGCCTGGGCTTTGCAGGATGGAGTCACGACGGCTTTCCATTGGGCTTTTCTAGCGAGCATCATGGTCAGCTTCTCTTCGCATTTACCCTGGTTTATTTACATGGCCGGATATTTCAGCGTGGTTCTTTTTGCTTTATTACTTCAACGCCGCGTCTGGCAGGCGCCTTTGCTTGCAATGTTCAGCGTGGCTTTTTTGGGGACATTGGTGATGCATCTCTTGTCGTACGGCTATCTTCGCATCGTTGGGGACCCTTTACCGTTTCGCGACACAATGGGCCTGATCACACTTCCAAGCCTTTTGCTGAATCTGCTCCTTTCGATTCCACTCTATGGCTTCATGCGTGATGTTGCTCGTTGGGTCTTCCCATCCTTGGAGGAAGCATGAGTTTGCCTTCTGCACCCCGCAGTTCCCGTTTTGAGACCTGGCGGTTATTCGTTATCTACGGAGTGATCCTGCTGGTCTTAACCGCTCTGCTGGGACGTCTTATATCGATGCAAGTTTTTAACAGTCAAACTTACATCGATCAAGCAGTCGAAAATTACACTAAAGTGATTAGTTCGCCAGCTTCGCGCGGCATTATCTATGACCGCAACGGATATATTCTGGCTCGCAATATCGCTTCATACAACCTCGTCATTACCCCTGCCTACATCCCGGACGATAACGCGGATGTTCAACGCATCTATCGCGATATCTCAGATCTTACTGGCATCCCAGTAAATAGCGGCACAGTGGAGGATGCCAAGCTATTTGCTCCCTGTGTCGAGGGACCGGGCATTGCCCAATTGGTTGACCTGGGCGATTCGCTGGCGCCCTATACTCCGGTCGAGATAAAGTGCAATATCACAGAAGCTGTTGCACGTCTGGTCAGCGAGCGGACCGCCGATTGGCCCGGAGTGGGCGTTGAGATCGTCCCGATCCGCGATTATCCAACAGGTTCATTGACAGCAGATTTGATCGGCTTCCTCGGTCCGATTCCGGCAGCGCTCGAGACGAGCTTGCGCGCTAAAGGTTTTGTTCCCAATCGAGACAAGATCGGGTATGCGGGTGTTGAAACATCCTTACAGGATGTTTTGGCTGGAAAAAATGGCAAACGCGTAGTTCAGGTTGACGTTGCCGGTCAGGAGCTTCGCAACCTCGAGCCTCCAATTGCGCCAACCCCTGGCTATAATGTCACTTTGACAATTGACACACGCCTGCAAGCCGCAGCGGAAGCATCTTTGTTGCAGGAGATCAATTATTGGAATGCATATTTTGGGAAGGTCCGCATCTCAAGTGGCGTAGTGATCGCCATGAACCCGAAGACGGGTGAAATTCTGGCGATGGTATCGTATCCAACTTATGAAAACAACCGCATGGCGCGCTTTATCCCCGGTTATTACTACAACCAACTCAGTCAGGATCCGCGCCATCCGCTTTTGAATAATGCGATCCAGAGTGAATACCCGCCCGGCTCTGTGTTCAAACTTTCCGCAGCCAACGGCGCTTTGAATGAGGGGGTTGTCACCACAAGCCAGATCATACAAACGCCGGGAAAATTGGAGCTATGTGAGCAGTTCACGCCCAATGAGCCTTGTATACCAGGTCAGAATATGCGCCCATTCGTGGACTGGATTTATAACATAAACGGAGTGCTTAATCCTGCCGGTTTTGGCTCGCTCGATTTTTATCACTGTATCGCTTTCTCCAGCAATGTATGCTTTTACAAATTGGGCGGCGGATTCGCCAACGAAATCAAGAACGGCGGTCTGGGCATCTTTCGTTTGGGCGAGTACGCCCGCGCCCTGGGATATGGCGTACCATCCGGCATTGAACTGCCCGGCGAGGCAAGCGGATTGATTCCCGATCCGCAATGGAAACGCATTAATCAGGGCGAAAACTGGTCCACGGGCGATACCTATATTGCCACAGTGGGACAAGGGTATGTATTGGCAACGCCATTACAAGTGGCAATGTCCGGTACAACCATGGCGAACAACGGAAAATTAATGCAGCCAACCATCGTCCGAAGCGTGGTTGACAGCGAAGGAAAAGTTCAAACCGTATGGTTTAATCCGCAGGATTTCAGCCTTTGGGTTCCCAAAACGGTAACTGATGAACGCGGAAATACCCGTCAAGCCTGGCTTAATCTTGGCGATTCTACGGTTGCAGATCAATTGCCTATTGGCAGTTATCAAATATCGCCCTTTGTGCCTAATATGAAGTGGGATATAACGAAAGACCCCCGCATAGCAGACTATTCCTGCGATGCGGGTAACTGCCAGAAAACGGGCAAAATGAAAACTGTAGATCCGAGCGTTGTCAAAAATGTTCAGATTGGGATGAGGCTGGCGGTAACCGACCCACGCGGAACTTTACACAATGTATATGCACAGGATTTTCCGCTGCCAATTGCGATTGCTGGCAAAACCGGTACAGCTGAATATTGTGATGACGTGGCGCTTAAGGCCAATCAATGTCAATTTGGCTCCTGGCCGACTCATTCCTGGACTTTATCCTACGCGCCCTATGACGATCCGGAAATCGTGGTGATGGCATTTGAATATCATGGCGGCGAAGGCGCCACGGTGGCCGCTCCAGTGGTTGCCAGAGTACTGAAAGCTTATTTTGAATTGAAGTCGATTGATATCGCCAATAGCGGCGGCGGATGACGGGTCATGCTATAATTTGCAGTAACTTGTTGCCTGATGGATGATTTAGCGTCTTTGGTTCAAATCAAAGGATTGCGGGACGGCTTGTTGGTCTCTCTATCCGACGCGGCGTGGGAGGATCAGCACGCAGCTTTGCTGTCCCAAATAGATGAAAAGCAGGCTTTTTTTCAGGGCGCAAGGCTGGCTCTGGACGTCGGGACACAGATTCTCAGAGTCAATGAGATGGTCGAATTACGCGATCATTTATCGGAGCGTAATGTTTCGCTCTGGGCAGTGATCAGCGAATCGCCGACCACAGAAAAGACCGCCCAACTTTTGGGATTAGCCACCCGCATCTCCAAACCTCGACCTGAAGAGGGCCGCTATATCGAAGCGCAGGATCTCGGCGAGGGCACGGCGCTCTTCCTAAACAAGACCATTCGTTCCGGGGCGCGCATTGAATTTGCCGGCCATGTTGTCGTGCTTGGGGACATCAATCCCGGTGCTGAGATCGTGGCCGAAGGCAATGTCATCATCTGGGGCCGTCTGCGCGGAGCTGTCCACGCAGGCTCGAAGGGCAACGAGGCCGCAGTGGTGTGCGCGCTCGATTTCGCGCCGATCCGGCTTCAGGTCGGGGCGGACGCGATGATTACATCCTATAAAAAAGAAACTGGAAAACCCGAGATGGCGTTTATCCGTGACGAACGAGTCGTGATCGAACCCTGGCAGGCTGGCCAATAGGAAACCTTATGACAGCTCAAGTAATTACCA
>JAJYOH010000501.1 GCA_021796315.1 Chloroflexota bacterium | reverse complement strand
CGTGCTGCAAGTCGATCTCCAAGCCGATAATCGGTTGGATGCCCGCCTCTTTGCAGGCTATGGCGAATTCAATCGCGCCTGTCAGCAGATTGTGATCAGTAAGACCCAGGGCAGACATTCCCTTGGTTCGCGCAGCCTGCACCAGATCAGCAGGAATCATCAATCCTTCCTGCAGCGAATAGGCGGAGTGGGCGGTGAGATGGATGTACATCGGCCTGATTGTAAGCGCTTCATGCCTTTATTTCAAACAGCTGCATAAGTGATATGGCTCCTGTGCGGGGCAGATAAAAAAAGCTGGCAAAGAGATCGACCCTCGGTCAGGCACGCCTCTATTCTGCAATAGCTTTCATTGACAATGAAAACTATTTGTCGTGTTGTTTCATCATGAATGAAAACTCTGGGAAATCCAGATGGAACAAAGATCAGATCCAAGCCATGCTTTTGGAGCAGTTCCAGATATTTTGGCAACTTGCGGAAGTGGAGCGGGCCATGCACAGCCCCCATGCGTCATTGTGTCTGGGTTGTGCCGGGCTGGAGAGTCCACTCTGCTGGCGCAGATGGCGCACCGTGCAGATGCCAAATGGCACGCACTACCTATCGGCCGGTCGGCAAAAGCGACGGTTCGATTGACATCGGCGTGCGCGTTAATCCGGGTCTCGACAAGCAGGTAACAGCGGTTTCCGTGGCAAATGGTGCAATGCCGAGAATATCGGCAAGACCGAGGCCGAAATCATTGCCCTGTGGAACCAAAAACACCTGATAACCTGATACCGAATTAAGCCAGCGATTTGGAATTTGTTATCAATCCTTCCACTTCAAAGCAATTTGGGCTGTATGGCATGAGGTTCGCAGATAGTGAGTTTAAGCAACTCGCCGAATTTATGGAAATCCCGCAAATCATAGGTCTGCAATTCAACTGCCCCCACCCATTGCGCGGACGCTAAATGGATTGCGTCGTTCGTGCGTATTTTCCAGCCGCGTGACATGCCCGCGCGCATCATTTTGCGAGCCATGAGCGAGATTTCATCGCTGAAATCCACGAACTCGAACACGGCTGAATTGTTCCACATCTCATCAATGCGTTCTTCTTCCGCCCTGCTCAACGCTCGGTTTAACTTCTCATGTGCCACCCATGCCACTTCGACCTTTGAGAGCACCGAGGTAACAATCCGTTCTGATTTGCTTGCTTCAACCGCTTCGAGAATGGCTTCCAAAACGGGGAAACGTTCGGGGTCATTGTTGAGGTAAGATAAAAATACGTTTGCATCCCAGTATATAAAATGTGGTTCAGGCATTCCGCAATCTCCTGAGCGTTTCTTCTGGTTTCTCGTCCCCCTTTTGCCAGGGTAAAACGCCCCTTGCGCGTTTATAACTGCCTGGTTCCGGTTCTTCCAGCACGCGAATGTCTTTTACCTCGCGGATGACAATTGGCCGACCGGTTTCGGCCTGCCGGCCGATTTTTCCCGAAACAACAGCCCGCTTGCCCCATACGCTGCGCATTCGTTCCTCATCGCCTTCCTTCAAATAGCAGTTGACCGATTTATCAAAGAGAGCATCCCAGATGGTGAAACTCAATTTCTTACGCATGCTTACCGTCTGAATCATGCCCTTGACCGTGCCGAGGCTGTATTTCATAGGCGTGGATTTCGCGCCCGCCAGCGTTTTTCCACTAATGACGAAATCGCGCGCCGGGGTTTCAAAGCGCACGGAAGTAATCTGACCGTTCAAAATATTCGTGATGTTCCAGGCATTGCGGCGCACGGCATCCGAGAAGGGCATTTCGCTTCCATTGGCAAGCGCATCGCCCACTACTTCGTAGGCGTCCACCACCGTTTCGACTACCTTCATGTCTTCAAAGAACCCGTGAAAGGTGGCAATGGCGCTCCCGGAGTAGAGTTCTTCCACCATCCAGTCAATGGCGGCGTTGTTGCCCACTTCTTTGGAGAGATTATTCAGGAGCGCGTTAAATTCACTCAGGGCGCCGGCAAAATTATTGAGCGTCACATCGCCTTCGAGCGCAAACGTCAGGGTGTCTTTGGGCATGGTATATCTCCGTACAATGATTATACAATCTTTTCCGTCCCCCCAATTAAGGCTTTCACTTCGCTCTTTGCCTCCAGGGCTAGACATCATGAAAACGTTTGGTTATTGCTTGGACTCTTTCTGGATTTCAACTGGAATGTTGTTTTTTAGAAACACAGCTTCAAGCCTTTCGGCCTCAGCTTTAGAGCCAGCGCTGGTATGCCAATCGTACCATTCTCGCCGATGTATTCATAGAGGGCCGAGGTATTTGACAGTGATGCGGCGGGCGAGGAGGAAGCAAGATCGGTTTCCCGCTCAGGGTATAATCACTTTCATGCAAGCAACGGATCGCCTGCCCTACGTCTGGGATTATGATCTCGACGAAGCCCAGTTCCTTGAAATCCTTGAAGGCCGCCGCGCCTTTGGACGGCTGGATCAGGATTGGGCGGCGCGTCGTTTGTTGGAGTACGCGCCTTATGAGGAGATCATTCGCTTGATCGGTTTCCCGAAACTGGTCAAGAACTGGCCGCGCTGGCGCGGACGCATCCGCTCCGCGAGTCGTAAACGGGGATTCGACTTTCTCGTCAAATGGCTGCCGGAGAAACATCCCGAATACTGCCGTGAATAATCCCGCATTTTACTTCGATGTTTTATATCCTTTTCAAGACCGGGCGCTGAAGGTCCTCAATCAAGCGGACACAGGTTTTTATCTCACGGGCGGAACCGCCTCCTCGCGCGGTTATCTTCATCACCGCTTTTCAGACGACCTGGATTTCTTTGTCAATGACGATCATCGCTTTGGTTTGTGGGCGGAGCGCATCATTCAAGCCCTCACGCAGACCAAAGATTGGTCATGTCAGGTCTTGACGAAAGAAGAACGATTTGTCCGCTTGAATTTGACCGGCAATGAAGTTGTCCTCAAACTTGAGTTTGTGAATGATGTTCCCGCCCGTGTGGGACAGATTCAAAATCATCCTGTTCTCGGGCGAATGGACAGCCCCGAAAATATTCTGGCAAACAAAGTGACTGCCGTGCTGGATCGTAATGAACCCAAAGACTTTGCGGATATTTGGGGTTTTTGCACCCAGAAGGAACTTTCCCTGCATGAAGCCATTACCAACGCGCAGAGCAAAGCTGCCGGCGTCTTTCCCGTTGACCTTGCGCGGGCGCTTTGCTCCGTCCAGCCAGCGGACTGGCAGGCAGTCCGTTGGATCAATGCCCCGCCGGTGGATATATTTCTTTCGCAGTTAAATCAATTGGGAGAAAAGTTGCTGCTGTTGTAATAATGTCGGGCAGTTGGCCGCAGAATCCCCTCTCCTTGTAGGAGAGGGAAGGGTGAGGTGCATGGCGCCGGATATTCGCGGCGCGTCTTTGGCTCCGCTCTCTTCATTTGTGTCGAGTCCGCTGTGACTCAATAATAATGATCATCGTGATGGCCGTCAGGATCATAAATACTCCCAGCGCGGGGGTCAACAGGATCGAGTAGAACTGCATGAAGAAGAAACCCCAAAGCGGTCCCAGCAGGGCGATGGTGAAGAATATCCAGCCGTCAACGACATTCAAACGTCCATAGGCAAGCCACAGGTTATACGGCGCGAGGCGCGCTGCCATGTTTCCCACGACCAGCGGCAGAACTGCGGCAGCCAGTTCAAACCAGGGAGCTGATGCAATATGCAGGTGGTATCGGAATAGGCTTATCCCTAAAACGAAAAAGTATCCTATATTGAACCCAATGCCCGCGCCTTGATAAACGTAAAGGCGGGCCACTCTGGCATTGCCCAGTTTCTGCTGCTCCCAAAACGGATTATCTTTTGTATTTGTCAGCAGTCCGATCAAAAGAGGGATTATCACTGACGCGGCTATGAACAGCCTGATGTCCAGCGACGCCTGTTCCTCATTCGCAAACGACAGGCGCAGGGATGGCGCAGTCAATAGCCATGTCAATAACCAGATCCAGATCCAAAGAATTGCCTGCGCGGCCGACGATGCCGACCAATGATCTGCCATGTTTCGCCATAAAGCCGCCAGGACGCGCGGCCAGGCCGGTGGCGGTCCAGCTTGCGCCTTGGCGATCAGCCTTCGTAATTCATCGTTCGATCCAATGAATAATTGAGCCAGCAGAGTCTGTCGTGAATGATCGGCTGTGAACGAAGAGGATGACAAGTCAATCCCATCGGCAGGGAAGATTTGTTTTCTTTCCACAGGATTCAACGCCCGATAATTTCCGGCGTCTAAAAGTTCGTTCGCTTCTGAAAGGGATTTAATACCACCCTGTTCATGCAGGACTTTCAGCAGGCTCACCAGCACGCGGCGGTCGTCCGCGTGGATTTTGCTGACCCCGCGTTCCCAATCGCTGACGGCCGAGGCGGTAAAGCCGCGCGTGCCAAGCTCCATGCCCAGCAGTTCGCCTAGCCGGCCCTGACTTAAGACGCTCTGCGTGTCTTTTGGATATTCACACTTCTGGCGAGCTGCGCGCAGCATATCTCCAAATTCACTCACGAGTTCATTCCTTGATTCAAGCAATACTTGAATAGATTCAAGCGATCCCTGATGGACGGATAGACAGGCAGGCTATATAACCCACAGAAATAGATCGAAC
>JAJYOH010000500.1 GCA_021796315.1 Chloroflexota bacterium | reverse complement strand
ATCAAATTGATCGTCCGGCACGTTGATGTGCAGTGCGTTGGCTTCTGCTAAAAGTTCTCCGCTTTCATCGTAGATGCCCGCCCAGCTTTCCGCCATCTTGGAGCGGACCTTTCCAGCCTTGCCGACGATCTTCAATAATTTTCCAACCGGCACATTCTTGCGATATTTGATTTCGAGTTTGCCGGTGAACATGAAGCGCGGATTTTCCGCACCGCCCATGTGGACGCGTCCGCTGATCTCGTCGAGGATGGCGGCGACGATGCCGCCGTGCAGCACGCCTGGATAACCCTGGAAATGTTCGGGCGCGATGTATTTTGATTCGACCACACCGGGCCCGGTTTCGTAAATGTGCAAATGCAAACCAATGGGATTCTCAAGTCCGCAGATGAAACACATTTTTGAGTTGGGTTGTTTGATGGGAAATGTCATGCCAGCTTTTCTCCGGAATGAATTGCGATGGTTCCAAACATCAGGCGTTTGAAATTTATGTTTTTGAATCCGACCGCTGCCATGTGTACGGTCAGCGCTTCGGCGGTTAAAAATTTTTCAGTGGAGTCGGGTAGATAGTTGTATGCGTCGCCTGTGCCGGAGATCAATCTTCCGAGCAGGGGAATGATGACGTGCATGTGAATCCAGATGAAGGGCGACAAAATATTTTTCTTTGGCTGGGTCGTATCGAGAATGACGATCCGCCCGCCGGATTTGAGAACGCGATACTGTTCTTTCAGCGCAAGGTTTACGTTGATGACGTTTCGCATTAGGAAACCGGATGTGACTGCGTCGAAGGTTGAATCTTTGAACGGCAGATTCAATGCGTCAGCGGATGAGAACGGCGGGTCGCCAGGTTTGCGCCCGACGCACATCATTTCGAGCGTGAAATCCGCAGCGACGACACGTGATTGCGGATTCCGCTTCAGCGCCTCACGCGCCAGATCACCGGTTCCCGTTCCGAGGTCCAGCAGTGAAGCTGACGGTTTCAATCGCGCCAATTGAATGACTTCTTTGCGCCAGCGGATGTCCTGTCCGCCGGTCATCAGGTGATTCATAAAATCGTAACGATGTGCGATGCGCGTGAACATGTCCTGCACATATTGCGCGCGTTGTTGTCCGGTAAGATTGGTCATTGCATCTCCTAAAGTTTAGACAATTATACCCAGTGTGGGCACGCGTAAACGCATGTTATACTGCGGCGATATCTATGAATAACAAACCATCTCTTTTTCAAATTTGGATGTTGGCGATCAGACCGCGCACGTTGCCTGCCGCGGCTTCAGGTGTGGTGATGGGAAGTGCGCTGGCATGGCATGATGGCTCATTTCAATTGCTTCCCGCGTTGGCGGCTTTATGTGTAGCTTTGCTTTTGCAAATTGGAAGCAATGTGGCGAACGATGTTTTTGATTTTGAACGCGGCGCAGATACAGCCGAGCGACAAGGCCCAATGCGCGTGACGCAAGCCGGGTTGCTGACCCCTGAACAGGTCAAGCGCGGCATGTGGGTGATCTTTGGGCTGGCCGCGTTGTGCGGGCTTTATCTTGCTTCGCTTCGCGGCTGGACCGTGATCCTGATCGGCCTCGCAGCCATTCTCTCGGCGATAGCTTATACCGGCGGCCCGTTTCCGCTTGGTTATTACGGTCTTGGCGACTTGTTCGTTTTTGTTTTCTTCGGATTGGCAGCAGTAGCTGGAACTTATTTTGTGCAGGTTGGCTCGGTCAGCGCCGCGGCGTGGTGGATGGCTGTTCCAGTGGGGTTGATCGTTACCGCGATTCTGGTCGTCAATAATTTGCGTGATCTGGAAAATGATCGCAAAGCTGGCAAACATACACTGGCAGTTATGCTTGGCGCGCAAGGCGCGCGCGCGGAATATGTTCTATGCCTGGTAATCGCTTATTTGTTATTGCCAATTTTGATTTTTATGAAAATCATTCCGGTGTTTACTTTGCTGGCGTGGTTATCTTTGCCGATTGCTTATAAATCCACGCGGACTGTTTTCACGCAACAAGGTAAACCGTTGAATGCGGCATTGGCGGGCACAGGTCAAACCGCATTGATGTACAGCGTTTTATTTTGGTTGGGATTGATTCTTACAAGATGAGCAAGACTATGATTTTGTAACCGCGTCGCTGGCTTCATCTAATTTCGCGACTTCTTCATCCGTTAATTTCCAACCGAGCGCGCCTGCGTTTTGATGTGCTTGCTCGGCGTTTTTTGCGCCGGGGATGGGAAGCGTGCCTTTGCAGATGGTCCAGTTCAATGCCACTTGTGGGTTTGATTTGCCGCCATGATCCTGCCCGATGGCGGTCATCAGTTTGAGTAATGGACCGATTTTTTTGAGCAAATTTCCATACGATGCGCCGCGTGTTCCAGTGGGCGGATTTTCGGGCGTGTATTTTCCGGTTAACATTCCCATCTCGAGCGGACTGTATGCGATCAGGCGAATGCCCAGTTCTTTGCAGCGCGCCAGAAGCCCATTCTTTTCAACGGCGCGATCCAATAAACTGTATTTAACCTGATTTGATGCGAGGGGAATGTGTTCGCGCGCAAGCGCTGAGTACGCGCGCAGCATTTGGGTTTGATTGAAGTTGGATACGCCCACTGTGCGCGTCAGGCCTTTATCAACGCAGGCGACCATGCCTGCCATCATGGCTTCGATGCCGAAGAGGGGAGTCGGCCAATGGATCTGGTACAGGTCAACGGTCTCGACGCCGAGGCGCTCGAGGCTTCGCATCAATGCTGATTTGACCGAGCCTTTTGTAATTCTCCACGGTAACGGGAAAAATTTTGTTGCGATCAAAACTGGCTGATCGGTCTCCTTGATGAATTGTCCGGCCAAACGTTCGGAGCGGCCCGAGCCGTAGACTTCGGCGGTGTCAATAAAACGGATGCCCTCCGCGACGGAAGTCTGAAACGCCTGGCGGATATCTTCGTCGGTGTAGCCGCGTCCATATTGCCAGACGACGCGATCGCCCCATGACCAGGCTCCCAATCCCATTTCGACGGCGTGTAAAAAGCGGGTTTCGTTGCTGATGGTATCGTTCATTGAAGGAGCCTCCGAAAAGATTTCAGTGATTGTATCTTAAATCTTTGCCTGCTTATGGAATTCAGGTTAGAATAGGTGCGCTAAACTATTTTATTGGAACTGATGGACCGCAAGGGCCTTCCCCTGGGAAGGATAGGGCTCTGGCGCTCCCTGAGTTCCAGGGAGGTTCCCTTGACGACCCATGATGTGAGCCTGCCGGAGTCTCCTGCCGAATTGGCAGGACGGTTGGGGCTGTCTTTTAAAAATCTATCCTTGCTATCGCGCGCGCTCACGCATCGCTCCTACATCAATGAGAATCCGAACACGCTCGAAGATAATGAGCGGCTCGAATTTCTTGGCGATGCAGTCCTGGACTTTGTAGTCGGCGCATGGGTCTATCATCATTGTCCTGAATTGCCCGAAGGCGATCTGACGCGGATGCGTTCCGCGCTTGTCCGCAACGAGCAGCTTGCCGAGTTCGCTCGTCGTCTGGACCTTGGGCGGGGAATGCGAATGGGACGCGGCGAGGCCGCTTCGGGCGGACGCGAGCGCGATGGCCTGCTTGGTTCGTTGTTCGAGGCGGTCATCGGCGCGTTGTATCTCGACAATAGCTTGCCTGCTGTGCAGGATTTTATGGAGCCATTGCTCGAAAGCGTTCGCGACCGTGTGCTGTTACGTGCGGAAATCTACGATCCGAAGAGCCGCTTTCAGGAATGGGCGCAATCTGAAAAATTGGGAACGCCCAAGTACGTGACAATTTCATCAAGCGGACCTGACCACGCCAAGATCTTCGAAGTCGAAGTTCGCATCAAAGACCAGACTTATGGTGCAGGCAGCGGCCCGAGCAAGCAGATCGCTGCTCAGGTCGCCGCACAGACGGCCCTTGAATCGCTTGGGTTGTCTTATAAATAAAGAAAGATCCAGTCATGAATAATGAGTAACCAATAACCAATGCCTCTTCGACTGAAATCTCTGGAATTGCACGGATATAAAACCTTTGCCACGCGTACTGTCTTCGAGTTTTCGGACGGTATTACTGCGATTGTCGGGCCGAACGGCTCAGGCAAATCGAATATTGCCGACTCCCTGCGCTGGGTCTTGGGAGAGCAATCCTATTCATTATTGCGCGGCAAGAAGACCGAAGACATGATCTTCTCCGGCTCGGAACATCGTCCAAAGGCGGGCATGGCTTCAGCTGAGATTGTCTTTGACAATACCGCCAACTGGCTGCCAGTGGACTTCGCCGAAGTCGGCATGACGCGCCGCGCCTATCGTGATGGGCACAATGAATATTTGCTGAACAGTCAGCAGGTCCGCTTGCGCGACATGAACGAATTGCTGGCTGCTTCCGGTTTGTCTGAGCGCACATATACGATCCTTGGACAGGGTCTTGTCGACGCGTCGCTGGCTCTCAAAGCCGATGATCGCCGCCGGCTCTTCGAGGAAGCTGCGGGCGTGGGGCTGTATCGCGTCCGCCGCGAAGAAGCCATCAAGCGTCTTGAGAATACGCAGCGGAATCTGGAACGCGTGCTCGACATCATGGCCGAACTCGAACCGCGCTTGAAGAGTCTCGAGCGTCAGGCGCGGCGCTCGATTGAATACAGCGCCGC
>JAJYOH010000499.1 GCA_021796315.1 Chloroflexota bacterium | reverse complement strand
CACCTGGAAACAGATCGCCGTTTACCTGGTCGCAGGCGGACTTGTTTCCATTCTCACGTTCCGCATTTTCATGCCTTATGCTTTTTCAGGCATTGGCCTAAATCCGCTTTGGATCGCGAATATCAAAGAACTGGCCGCGCAGTCCAATGGCGACGCGGATGTGCCTTTTGCGCTTCAATGGGCGCGGCGCTCCCATTTATTCTCGTTTACAAACCTGACCGTTTGGGGGCTTGGCATTCCGCTTGGAATTCTAGCCTGGGCCGGTTTCCTTGTTATGGCATGGCGCATTTTCAAAGGCGAGTGGAAACATATTCTCCTGTGGAGTTGGACAGCGCTCTTCTTCGTCTGGCAATCGCTGGCCTTTAATCCGACCATGCGTTATCAACTGCCGATCTATCCGCTGTTGTGCATGATGGCCGGTTGGGTGGTGTTCGAGCTGCCGGGTCTTTTCACATCCCGTAAAACGTATTACGTAATACGTAACACCTTGCTTGTCATCGGCGGCATCGTTCTAATCTTGACGGCAGCCTGGGCTTTTGCTTTTACGCGAATCTATACTCGTCCAGTCACGCGCGTGGCTGCCACTTATTGGATTTATCAAAATGTGCCAGCGGCAATCAACCTGCACATCCAAACTGCGGATGGGACGGTCTATCAACAACCATTGACTTTCCCAACCGGCGGAAGCATCCAAAACGGGACGCCTTACGTTTTGGCATTTACGGCCAATGCGAGCGGTTCGTTGACGGATGTTTATTTCCCACACATGACTGTGATCGGCGCGGCTACACCTCAGACGTTGAGCCTGTCGTTCGCCCTTCAGCCGGGTGCGACTCCCGATCAGACTCTTGCCACCGCCTCGCTGACATCGGACTTTGCCTTCGGCTCTGATGTGCGCGGCAAGGATTACACGTTGAAGCTTGACCGTCCGCTGGTGTTGAACAAGGGCCAACAATATTTTCTTAGTGTAGAGACGACCGGTGCGCTGACCTTGGTCGGTGCCTCGCCGATTAACGAAACAGACTGGGACGATGGTCTGCCTCTGCGCCTGGGCACCGAAGGTTATGATGGTTACGGTGGACTTTATCCGGGCGGCCTTAACCTGCAAGTTTATTGGGACGATAACGCTGATAAATTGACGCGTTTCGTCACCACTTTGAGTCAGGGTGATTACATCTTTATGTCGTCCAATCGTGAATGGGCCTCGATCACGCGTATCCCTGAACGTTATCCGTTGACCACTGCTTATTACCGCGCATTGATTGGTTGTCCCGCGGATAAAGATGTCATCTGGTGTTACAACGTCGCCAAGCCGGGACAGTTCCAGGGTCAGCTTGGATATAAACTGGTGGCGGTCTTTGAATCTTTCCCTACGATTTCCATTCCCGGCATCGGAACGTGGCAGGCCAACGATCAGTTCGCCGAAGAGGCCTTCACGGTTTATGACCATCCGAAGGTTTTGATCTTCCAGAAGACTCCCGACTTCAATGCCGCAAAAGTGCGACTGATTCTTGGCGCGGTGGATTTGAGTAACGTGGTTCATCTCACGCCCAAGCAGGCTGGCAGTTACAAAAGTTTGATGCTTTCCCCCAGCCGTGCTGCCCAAGAGCAGGCGGGCGGGACGTGGTCGCAGTTGTTCAACTACGATTGGATTCAGAATAAATATCCGTTCGTTGGATTGATCATCTGGTATCTGTTCATTTTTATTCTCGGACTAATGACATATCCGATTGTCCGCATGGCATTCCCCGGACTGGGCGATAAAGGTTATCCGCTCGCGCGCGCGCTGGGACTTGTCATCTTCGGCTATTTATCATGGTTGAGCGGATCTGTCGGTGTGCCGAATACGCGATTAACTGTCGGCGTGGTGTTTGCTGTTTTGGCGGCGACCGGTTTAGGTCTGGGTTGGATGCGCCGCGCTGAGTTGCGCGCAGAGTGGAGGTCGCGTCGGAATTATTTCCTGATGGTCGAAGGAATCTTCCTCGCATTCTTCCTCTTCGATCTGCTCATCCGCATCGGCAATCCTGACCTGTGGCATCCATCCAAAGGCGGCGAACGACCGATGGATTTTTCGTATTTCAATGCCGTATTGAAGAGCACAACTTTCCCGCCGTATGATCCGTGGTTCGCGGGCGGGTACATCAACTATTATTATTACGGCTTCGTGTTGGTGGCGATGCCGGTCAAGTTGCTCGGCATCGTGCCGACCATTGCATATAACTTCATCCTGCCAACGTTGTTCGCGACGACGGCCTTATGTGCGTTCTCGATCGGATGGAATTTGCTGGACGATGGACGGAAGACGGTGGACGGTGGTCTACGGTCTACGGTCTGCGGTCCTTTGATTGCCGGTTTGCTCGCCGCATTATTGATGGTGGCTCTCGGCAATCTCGGCACGCTGCGAATGTTGTATCAAGGCTTTGAGCGCTTGGCCGCACCGGGCGGGATCATTGACAATGCCAACCTTGTGCAGCGCTTTATCTGGGCCTCTGAGGGTTTGGTCAAAGCCATCGCGGGACAAGCGCTTCCTTATGGTCGGGGCGATTGGTACTGGAATCCGAGCCGCGTCATTCCACCGGGACCGGGCAACGAGATCACCGAGTTCCCATTCTTCACTTTTGTTTACAGTGACTTGCACGCGCACATGATGGCAATGCCGCCGGCTTTGCTGGCTTTGGCCTGGGCGCTTTCGATCATCAAGGGCCGTCGCACTTCATGGCTTTCGCTTTTGATCGGCGGGCTGACCATCGGCGCGTTGTATCCAACCAATCTCTCGGATATTTACACCTATCTCCCGATTGGTTTTGCCGCGCTGGCTTATTCACTCTGGCGTTATGCGGATGTGGCATGGAAATGGCTGATCGGCATCCCGGATGTTGCCAAGAAGCTGGGCTTGATCGTTGGCAGTATTGTTTTGCTGACCGTACTATCCTATGTGTTGTACGAGCCTTATCGCGCTTCATACCTTCAAGGTTATAGCGCGATCAATCCGTGGACCGCTTCTCAAACGCCGATTTGGTCTTATCTTACACATTGGGGCGTGTTCCTGTTCATCATCGCGGCATGGATGACGTGGGAGACGCATGAATGGATGGCGGCCACGCCGGTTTCATCCCTGAATAAATTACGCCCATATCAACTCTTGATTGAAGCAGGCATTGCAATCGTGCTGGCGTCCTTGCTATATTTTGTATATCGCGGCGTGGAGATCGGCTGGGTCGCTTTGCCGGTGGCGGTCTGGGCCGGATTGCTTATCCTGCGCCCGAACATGCCGGATGTAAAACGTTTCATTCTTTTCCTGGTCGGCACTGCCATGCTCATCACGATTGTGGTCGAGTTGGTGGTTGTGCGCGGCGACATCGGCCGCATGAACACAGTCTTCAAGTTCTATCTCCAGGCCTGGGCTTTGCTGTCCGTTTCTGCCGCAGCCGCCTTCGCCTGGGTTCTGCCCGAAGTCCGTAAATGGCTGCCAGGCTGGCGGAACTTCTTCCAGGTTGGTGTGACTCTTGCGCTGGCGGGTGCGGCTCTGACTACGATCTCATCTGCGGTTGACAAAGTCTCTGACCGTATGGCCCCAGGCGTACCGCTCACACTCGACAGCATCACTTACATGCAATTTGCCCAGTATGCGGATTTCGGCGGAACCATGGATTTGAGCCATGATTATCGCGCTATCCGCTGGATGCAGGATAACGTTCAAGGTTCGCCTGTGATTGTCGAGGCCAACACCACCGAATATAAATGGGGCACGCGCTTCACGATTTATACCGGCTTGCCCGGCGTGGTCGGCTGGAGCTGGCATCAACGTCAACAGCGCACGCTGACGCCGCAACTGGTCGAGGAAAGAATCGCCGAAATCACATCCTTCTACACCACGGAAGATCCGCAGGCTGCGCGTGATTTTCTCAAGAAGTACAATGTTAAATATATTATCGTTGGGCAGTTGGAACGGCTTGAATATCCTGGCCCCGGCATTAATAAATTCGAACAATACAACGGGCAACTGTGGAACTCTGTCTATCGCGACGGCGACACAGTCATCTATCAGGTGAATCCATGAGCGAAATTATTTTGCACATCACATCGAACGATGCCTGGACTTCCGCACAAAAGACCGGACAATATGTCGCGCCGAGTCTGGCGGGCGAAGGATTTATCCACTGCTCGACTCGACTGCAAGCCGTGCCGGTTGCCGAAAAATTTTACAAGGGACAAACCGGACTCGTCCTGCTCGTGATCGATCCGGCGCGTCTTTCCTCCGACTTGAAGTGGGAGCCGCCTTTCGACGGCGCGCCTCCGCCTGGAGCTCCCGCCGTTGACCTGTTCCCGCATGTTTATGGCCCGATCAATCTGGATGCCGTCACAAAAGTTGTGAAGTTCGAGCCCAACGCGGATGGGGAGTGGACTCTTCCAACGTTATGAACTCGATCCATATTCGCCCTGCCCGGCCGGCGGACGCGTCTCTTGCGGCGCAGTTGTTTCAACTTTCCATGGGCAGTCTGGCCGATTATCTTTTTGATAATGATTCTCGTTTTGCAGAAATTAGTTTGATGAAATTATTCTCGCGCAACGCCAGTCGTTTTGGGTTTAAGAACGCGTTTGTCGCCGAAGCGGACGATGAATCTGTCGGCCTTCTA
>JAJYOH010000498.1 GCA_021796315.1 Chloroflexota bacterium | reverse complement strand
ACGCCAGCAATCTGCATGTGAAGATGCGTTGCGAAAAACGCGTGCAGATTTCGAATCGGTGCAATCTGCAGAACAAAAATCTTCTATTGATCTTGAAACAGCGCGCCGCCAGTTTGATTGGCAGAAATCTCAAAGCGCCGATTTGCAAAAAGAAATTTCAGACACGGAAAATGATCGGGAACGGCTGTCCGCTTTGGCCTCGGAAAATGAAGCGCAGTCGGCGCAGGCGCAGGATGACATCCGACTGTTATCCAGCCAACTGAGCGATCTCAGTCTGGATGAAGCGCAGGAGCAGGTGTCGTACTGGAATACGCGCGTGGCGGTCATGGATCAATCCGCGAACGGCGTGCAGTCGCGCAAGTCTGAACGTCAGCAGACAATTGATCGTTTTGCGAGTCAACAGCAGGAAATGCAGGCGCGTTTGGGTGAGGCCGATTCTTCGCTGAAAGAACTCGAAGAAGAAAAGGCTATCTTGCGCAGACGTGAGGGCGAATTGCAAGGCCAGATCGAAGAGTTGCATGTGCAGATCGATCCAGCTGAAAAGGATTTGGAAACTGCCGAGCAGGAAGAAAAACGTTTGCAGGAAATCGAAACGAGCGCGCTGAGAAATTTCACGGCCGCAGAGCGCACACTCGGACAGATACAACTCGACCAGACTCGCCGCCAGGAAGCGCTGGATTCTTTGCGCCAAAGAATCGTGGATGATTTTGGCCTGGTGTCGTTCGAATACGCTGCGAATGTAGATGGCCCGGTGCCGCTGCCGTTCGATGGCATGGTCGAACAACTGCCGGTGGTGACGCTGATCGCACCGGAGCTTGAAGAACAGATGATACAGCAGCGTGCTCGTCTGCGCCGCATGGGGCCGATCAACCCCGATGCAAAAAAAGGAGTTTGATTCAGAGTCTGAGCGTTATTCGTTTATGACCACGCAGATACGAGACTTGCGCCAGGCCGAAACGGACCTGCGTCAGGTCATCACTGAGCTGGATGAATTGACGCGCCAGGAATTTGCGAGAACTTACGAAGCGGTAGATAAACAATTCCGCGCCATTTTCACTCGACTCTTTGGCGGGGGATCGGCTCGATTGGCGTTGACCGACCCGGACAATTTAGTGGACACCGGTATCGAGATCGAAACGCGTCTGCCCGGACGCCGTGAGCAAGGATTGTCCTTGCTTTCGGGTGGCGAGCGCAGTTTGACGGCCATCGCGCTGGTGTTCGCGTTGTTGAAAGTTTCGCCGACGCCAGTCTGCGTGATGGATGAAGTGGACGCCATGCTCGACGAAGCCAACGTGGGCCGCTTCCGCGACCTGCTGGTGGACCTGAGCAAGGATACACAGTTCATCATCATCACGCACAACCGCAACACCGTGCAGGCCGCGGATATCATCTATGGCGTGACGATGGGGCGCGACTCTTCGAGTCAGATCATCAGCTTGAAATTGGATGAGATCAGCGACGAGATGCTGGGTCAGAGCCGGGGGTAAAGTTGACCAACTTTACAACTAAGAATAAATAAAACTCGAATCATAAAAGTATGGCCAATCAACCGCGCTTTTATGAACTGAGCCGGGAAAATCTATTGACCTCTTGCATAGGTGTCCGTAGGGCGGGTTTGCAACCCACCAAAACCTATGTTTTCAAAAGCTGTCAGGCTACACGCCTAACCTACTTGAGACTTTCGCGAGTGGTCTATTAGCAGATGTGCAACTTTTTCAAGGCAGGATCATCAAATAAGCATCTCGAAAATATATTAGGAGTTTGAAACATGGAAATGCTTATTGACTTCCCCGGCGGTTCGCGCGTAGATGCACATTTCGGCCCATATACTGTTCCCACCGACCAGCCGCCTGCCGCCGGTGCGCCAACACCTTTCGCAGTTTTCCTTTCGTCCATCGGCACCTGTGCCGGAATTTACGTGCTCGGTTTTTGCCGACAGCGCAATCTCCCGACCGATGGCATTCGCATTATTCAACGAATCCACAGCAACCCGATGAACGGCATGGTGGAAAAGATTGACCTGGAGATTCAAGTCCCGCCGGATTTCCCGGAAAAATATCGCCCATCGCTCATTAATTCCGCAGAATTGTGCGCTGTGAAGAAACATCTTGAGAACCCGCCTAAGTTCGAAATCTCAACCAAAGTCGCTTAAATCTCTCTTGTCTGAAATTTGAAGGTTAGGAAGCGCAATCATTTGGATTGCGCTTCTGTTTCTGAATGTGTTCATCCATCGGTGTATACTTGTCCCATGCAACTTTTGACATTTGGATACATCGAATGATTGAAACGGCAACACAAGATATATCGGTTAAAGCTTTACAGGCTGGTGATCGGGCTGAGTTTGCCAGATTGGTGGATGCTTATTCTGGTCCCATCTATCGTCTTGGTTTACGTATGTTGGGCAGGGAGCAGGACGCCGAAGATGTTTTGCAAAATACATTTCTTCAGGCGTTGACGCACATAGCAAATTTCGAAGGCCGATCAAGTTTATCAACCTGGTTATATCGTATTGCGGTCAACGAAGCTTTGATGTTTTTGCGCCGCAAACGGCCGGAAGTTAACATTGACGATAACGATGCGGATGATGATGAAAATGATATATCCCCATCGCAATTTGTGGACTGGGACGCGCTGCCGGAAGATGAATTGCTCTCGTCCGAAGGCAAGAAAGCGCTCGATCAGGCTATCCAGGATTTACCGGAAACTCTGCGCATGGTTTTTATCCTGCGTGACATTCAAGAGCTTTCCATTAAAGATACTGCCGAGGCGCTTGGTCTCAGTGAGACCAATGTCAAAACCCGCCTCTTGCGTGCTCGTCTGCACTTGCGTGAACAGTTATCGGCCTATTATGGCGAGCGGATGAATCAGGAGAAAAAAGATGACTAAATCTACTCACACCACCTGCGAGTCTTTACTTGGCTCCCTCTCTGATTACATTGACGGCGAGCTGGGTGCGGAGCTGTGCCGCGAGATCGAAAAGCATATTTCGGAATGTGAAAACTGCCGGATCGTTGTGGACACCACGCGCCGGACGGTCGATCTCGTCCGCGCCTCAAACCGCCCTGAAAGCGGTTTGCCGGAGGATGTGCGCGATCGCCTCTTCAAACGTCTCAACCTGGACGATTACCTGAAGCCATCGTCAAAATAAGTATGTTGTGCAGAAAGGGGGAGAAGTGTAACCTTTTCTGTTCGCCTGCATCCAAACTCTATGAACAATATTTCTGACATCTTTGCATGGTCAGGAAAATATATTAGGAGTAAATATGGAAAAACTTCTCAACGAACAGACTATCAGCCAGATCAGGGAAGCGTTTCAACAAATGAAAGAACCGGTGCAGATCCTGTTTTTCGGTTCAAATGAAAACTGTGATTATTGTGCCGACACTCGCCAGCTTCTGGAAGAAGTGGCCGCAGTCGATGACAAACTCAGCATAAGCGTCTATGATTTGCAGGCAGATGCGGATGTAGCTAGTAAGTTCAACATTGACAAAGCGCCCGGCATCGTGATTGCTGCTAAAAGTGGCGATCAGATCATGGATTTTGGTATCCAGTATTCCGGCATTCCCTCAGGGCACGAGTTTGGCACGATCATCAATGACATCATTCTCGTTTCAGGCCGAGACTCGGGGCTTAGTGTTGAGGTACGTGAATTCTTGAAGAATCTCGAAAAGCCATTGCACATGCAGGTGTTTGTCACCCCTACCTGACCGTATTGCCCGCGAGCCGTGTTGCTCGCACATCAAATGGCAATGGAAAATCCCGGCATGATCCGCGCGGAAGGTATAGAAGCCACAGAGTTTCCGGATTTGGCGAACCAATTCAACGTCCGGGGCGTGCCGCAAACAGTTATTAATGCTGGAGGCGGGATGGTAGTCGGTGCCGTGCCTGAACAGAATTTGATCGCAGAGATTAAGCGCGCTGTTCAGTGATCACTTCCTGTGAATAAGCAGGTGTTCAATGGCAAAGAAAATTTCCCGTCGAAGAAAGAACAATGATAACAACATCCGCTTGATGTTTATTCTGGGCGCGGGGTTGATTCTGGTTGGTATTGCAGCCATCCTGCTCCTGTCAGGCAATCAGAGCACGGCGGCTTCTCCTCAGGCGGATAATCAATCAACGATTCCGGCGGCAGTAAACTATCCTGCGCCTGATCTCTCACTTCAAAATGTGAATGGAAAGACCGAGTCGCTGGTTGATTACCGCGATAAGATTGTGCTGGTCAATAATTGGGCCACCTGGTGTCCACCCTGCAAAGCGGAAATTCCCACGCTTGAAGTTTATTACAAAGCGCATGCAGCTAATGGTTTTATGATCGTAGGGATTGAAGCAGGCGAACCCCAAGCTGATGTTTCTAAATTCGTTCAGGAACATGAGATGACGTACCCGGTTTGGTTTGACCTTAAGAATGCAGCATTGGATGCTTTCAAAAATCAGAACCTGCCCAGTTCTTATGTGATTGACCGCAAGGGTGTTATTCGGCTGGCTTGGGTCGGTGAGATCAGTCAGGCGATGCTCGAAAAATACGTTACCCCGCTATTGACAGAGAATTAAATAGTTTTGAGCGATAAGAAAGAGAATCGGCATTGCCGGTTCTCTTTGCAATTTATTTTGCTTCACTCGGTTGTTGGTTTGGCGTGTTTGCATATC
>JAJYOH010000045.1 GCA_021796315.1 Chloroflexota bacterium | reverse complement strand
CAAGCCGTTGCATCCGGCAAGAACGCAGCGCTTGAAATTGATGCTTATTTGAATAAGCAGCCAAAACCAACTTTTGAAAAAACAATTAAATCTCGTTATGCACTTCCAGGATACAACCCGGTCCCCGTTTCGCTGGCAACCGATTTCTTTGGACGACAAATTCGTTCACCGTATTTGCTGTCAGCTTCGCCGATGACCGATGGCTTGGATCAAATGCAAAAGGCGTATGAGGCGGGCTGGGCTGGCGCGATCATGAAGACCGCGTTTGACAATGTCCCGATTCATATCCCAGCCGAATACATGTTTACGTTTAGCCAATCCACTTATGGCAACGCGGACAACGTATCGGGACATCCGCTTGATCGAGTCTGCCGCGAAGTTGTACAGTTGATCAAGAAATGGCCTGATCGTTTGACGATGGCTTCAACGGGCGGACCGGTCACGGGTCACGATGAGAGCGATAAAGCCGGATGGCAGTCCAACACTAAAAAGCTCGAAGCCGCAGGCGCAATGGGAATCGAATATTCGTTGTCCTGTCCGCAAGGCGGCGATGGAACCGAAGGCGACATCGTCTCGCAGAATGCGGCACTCACAGCAAAGATCATTGATTGGGTTATGGAAGTTGGCGATCCAAACATTCCAAAACTTTTCAAGTTGACTGCCGCGGTCACATCTATCGTTCCGATTCTGCGAGCCATCAAACAAGTCCTCGCAAAATATCCAAATAAAAAAGCAGGCATTACGCTCGCAAACTCTTTCCCAGCACTTGGCTTTCGCACTGGTTCGATAGACCGCGTTTGGGAAGAAGGCGTGATCGTGGGCATGAGCGGCGAAGGCGTCACGCCCGTCTCCAATTTGACTCTCTCCAATGCTGTGCCAGAAGGCATTGAAATTTCTGGCAACGGCGGACCGATGAACTATAAAGCCGCGATGGACTTCCTCGCGCTGGGCGTGAAGACAGTTCAGTTCTGCACCATGCCAACAAAATTTGGATATAGCATCATACGCGACATCGAGTCTGGCACAGCCTTCCTGATGCAAGAACGCGGGATCAAATCCATGCATGAATTAATAGGGATTGCCCAACCGCATCCGGTCACGGATTTCATGGCGCTTTCGCCGATTAAGAAGATTTCTAATTTCAATTATGACTTGTGCATTTCATGCGGAAACTGTGCGCGCTGTCCGTACATGGCGATCACACTGGACGAGAAGCGGCTCCCGTTTTCGGACGCGTCGCGCTGCATTGGCTGTTCACTCTGCGCGCAGAAATGTCTGACCGGCGCGATCACGATGCGCGAGCGGACTCCGCAAGAGCTGGCAATGCTCAGGGAAAATTGATCCATCACACATCAAACCAAAGGAAGGAACAAATAACATGACAACACGCTTTGAGAATGGAATTGTTGCAACGCTCGGAAAAGAAAATAAAGTTTTGCTGAATGGCTCCGTGGTAACGGATGGCGAGCAGGTTGTTGCAATCGGCGATTCTGCAGAAATGAAAAAACGTTATCCGAAAGCCGAAACGATTGACTGCAACGGAAAAGTGGTTATGCCCGGCTTCATCTGCACGCATCACCATTTCTATTCGACGATGGCGCGCGGCATGGCAATTCCCGGAGAGCCAGCTTCAAACTTTGTAGAAATCCTCGAACGGTTATGGTGGAAGCTGGATATGGCGCTCTCGGAAGAAGATATTACGCTCTCGGCGCAAATCCCATTGATCGAATGTATCCGCAACGGCACAACGACCGTCATTGACCATCACGCATCGCCTTCAATGCGAGATGGCTCACTGGATTTGATTGAAAGCGCTGTACGCCAGGCAGGCATCCGCGCCTCGCTATGTTATGAAGTCTCTGACCGCAACACTCCCGGCGGAGGAATCAAAGAGAACGAACGCTTTATCAAAAAAGTTGGCAAAGGCGATGGACAGATCGCAGCCATGATGGGGCTTCATGCGTCGTTCACGCTGTCTGACGAGACGCTCGAGAAATGCGTTGGGATTGCCAAAGATGCTGATATCGGCTGTCACGTCCATGTGGCAGAAGATGCCGCCGACCGCGAAGACTCCATCAAGAAATATGGAATGCCCACCGTAAAACGATTGGACAAAATGTGCGCATCAGGAGAAAAGTCTTTGTTCGTACATTGTGTCCATATTGATGATTCTGAAATGGACATCATCGCCGCGACGAAGACGGCAGTTGTCCATAACCCAGAATCGAACATGAACAACGCGGTCGGCGTCACGCGCGTTCTTGATTTATTGAAAAAGCACATCCTCGTCGGACTCGGCACAGACGGCATGTCGTCCGATATGTTGGCGCAAATGCGCACGGCATATCTGTTACACCGACTTGCTAATCATGATCCACGCGTGGCTTTCGCCGAAGCGCCGCAGATGTTATTGCAAAACAACGCCGAGATTTGCGAACGCCAATTTGGTTTAAAGTTAGGCGAAATCGCAGAGGACCATCCCGCCGACCTTGCCATTCTTGACTACCAGCCGCCTACTCCCATTAGCGATATGAACTTCCTCGGACATCTCATCTTTGGCTTGGTAGATGCAGCCGTCGACACGACGGTTTGCAAAGGCAAGATTTTGATGAAAAACAAAAAAGTTCTCGCCCTCGATGAAGAACGGATCGCAGCGCGTTCGCGTGAACTCGCACCAAAAGTATGGAAAAGACTCTGATCATTTTCAAATAATAATTTATTGTTGAACACAGAATCCCCGACCACCAATCGGGGATTCTGTGTGTTTTATCAAATTGCCGAATTGTATTAGATGTTAACTCAAAGCCGCAGCAGTATGTCTTTCCTTACTTTTCGCTAAGATTTCATCCAAACGAGGATGTTGACACAAAAAACAATATCCGAATGGCAAGGCATAAGGACAAAGATTCGGCCCCGACATCTGACACTCGGCAAATCCGTCTATTCCGATATCAGCAACACAACAATCTTTTATATCCGGCAATGGTCTGGATTTCGGATTCGCTTTCTTTTCTGTCATGGCAGCACCCTCCAAAACAAAATGCTTCCCATTTCTAACGACCGTTACTACAAAATTAGTATAGGGTGTTTTGTTTCCCCATCCAATTGACTATTCTCCTGATAGGCAAAGACAATGCTCACTCCAAGCTCGGTCACATAGACAAAAACGGAACTCAATAAAACCATCGGGTATAATGACAAATCATATCCGCATAGCACAACTAATTTATCTCCTGGTCACTACAAATAAAATCAAAATATTCATTCGCCAACGGAGGAATACTGAAGTGGAAAGAGTAGCTTTATATTTGCAGGATTCGCATGATCTGAGAGACGGACTCGATTACGCCAAATACGCAGAAGATCACGGATTTGAAGCGGTCTGGCAGGCTGAATCGCGACTGGTGCGCGACGCCATTGTCCCGATGGCCGCGTACGCTGCGGTCACGAACCGGATCAAAGTCGGCTCGGGCGTGATCAACAACTGGACGCGCAACATCGGACTGCTTGCCGCTACATTTCTGACTTTGGATGACCTCGCCCCGAATCGAATCATCTGCGGAATCGGCGCGTGGTGGGACCCGTTGGCGAGCAACGTCGGCATCAAACGCCACAAAGCCACTTTAGCAATGCGCGAGACGGTCGAAGTGATGCGCCGCCTTTTGAACATGGAACGCGTTACATTCCACGGCGAATTTCATCACGTGGAAGGCATCGAGTTGGATGTCGTTCACGGACGCCGCGAGCCGCGGCATATTCCGATTATGATCGGCGCGACCGGCGATCAGATGATGGAACTGACCGGCGAAATCGCGGACGGCGTTGTGATGAATTATTGTGTCCCGCCTGAATACAACGACAACGCTTTGGAGTTGCTCGAAAAAGGTTTGAAGAAGTCAGGCCGTAAGCTTGATGATTTTGATCGTCCGCAATTGATCGTCTGTTCCGTTGACCCCGATCACGACAAAGCCATCGAATACACCAAGGAGCTGCTCTGCCAATATTTGGCACAACAACCGCACATTGCGAAGGCATCAGGCGTTTCGCAAGATGTGATTCAGCAAATTCAATCCATTCTCGGTTGGCCCGCCACAAAGGAACAGATCAACAAAGCCAAACATCTCGTACCAGACGATCTAGTGTATCGCATCACCGCGTCGGGGACGCCAGCCGAAGCGCGCGCCAAAGTGGAAGAATACAAAAAGCGCGGATGTACCTGTCCCATCCTTTATCCCGTCGGCGGAAATTTCAAGTTGCTGATTGATACGTTCGCTCAAAACTAAATTTCAGAATCTCGTTCCCTATATTCCTGCAATTCAATCATCGCCGGGCGTTCAAGCTCGGCGATTTCTTCTACATCGAGAAAGAGTCGTCCCTGTTCGTAACGAATCAATTTCAAAGATTTGTTCACATCTTCCAACATGTTCATGCCATAACGCTTTTCGATTCTGCGGACAACCGTTTGGATGATCGCAAACGACATCTTGCTCAGTGACTCAAGAGGTTGGTTGTGATGGACACGTTCTTGAAGATCAACTTGGGCAATAGCGCTTAAACCAAATTTCTCGAACACATCAACGAGCAATCCTGTTTCCACGCCATAGCCGGAAGAAAATGGCAACTGTTCGAGCGAGGAACGCCGTCCGCCGTATTCACCTGAAAGCGGCTGGACCAAACCCGAAAGTTCAGGAAAGAAAAGATTTAGCAGCGGGCGCGCCGTCAGTTCAGTGACGCGTCCGCCGCCGCCTGCCTGAAGTCTGCCATCCACTTTTAACGGCCTGCGATAAAAGCCTTTGACAAATTGAATCTCTGGGTGAAGGATGAGCGGTCCCAGCAATCCGTAAACAAAACGCGGATGAACATTTATGATGTCCGTGTCAATCCAAACGATGATGTCACCATGCGTCAGGTAAAGACTCTTCCATAACGCTTCGCCCTTTCCAGTCCGCGCGCCGAGCGCTGGAAAGATTTGTTGATGAATGTAAACCGGCAGACCAAGTCCCGATGCAATCTCGCGCGTCCGATCTTTAGAATCGGAATCAATAAGAATCATCTCATCCACTAAACCAACACGATCCATCAACGCTTGCTTAATCGTCTTGATAACTTGCCCAACGGTCTCCTCTTCATCCAAGGCAGGCAGCGCCAAACTGATTGTCAGCTTTTGTTTCTTCTTCAACTCCAATAAATGACTGAGGTCGGCAAACTCACCCGCGTGATATGTATTTTCGGCAAACCATTTATCCACCAAGACAGAAATCGCGCTGTGCCCCACTACCTCGCTATCCATATTGGGCGGCATAGGGCGGCGCGATTTCACGATGAGGATGCTTTTCGAGCTTTCGCGCAGAACCGCATCTGCCACAGGACCAATTGAGATTAACGAATCTTTTGGACGCGCCGTCGCCCCCAAGATTATCAGGTCATGTTCCTTTGATGCTTCGAGGATTGCCTGGGCCGGGTCATTCGTTTGGATTTGCTTTCGCTTGACCTCCGGCAGATTTTTCAATACTCGTTCCATGCCTTTGAAAGCGGGATCAACCGAGTGCTCACCTAACGCAGACAAAATATGCAAGGCCGTTAATTGCGACCGGCTGGTATGCGAAATGGAAAGCCCCAATCGCAGCGAGAGTTCAGCGTACGGTCCACCGCGCAGGGAAACCAACACCCGGGCAGGTGAAGCAGGAATCGCTCCACTGGTAACCACAATGTCGCATGGAGGGAAGCGCAAAGCCTCGCCGGGAGTCACTTTCAACGAGTCAAAATGTGAAGGTTGAAGAATCAGAAGTTCCGGTCTTTCATCCTGCACAACGCAGACAAGTTCATCCCACGGCTTATGTGCGACATGAATACGCTGCACAATTGCCACTTTTTTTGCGGCAGCCATGTCACGCAAAAGTTTCCGCACATGGCGGGCTGGTACCGCGGCTTTGCTAAGAGACTCGTCATCTGATATCCCAACGATACCAACCAGCAAGATGCTCGATGGACCAGCAATAGTCAGTGCGGCTTGCAGTGCGGAATCGGAATCTGATCCATGAATAACCGGCACAAGAATTTTTTGAAACAAACTCGTTGAGTAACGATTCTTCATTTCAGCCCTTCTCCAATAGCGGCGCAATCTCATTTGAATAAATCTGTTCCCACAGATAATCGCTGCGTATTCGCTTGCGAAGCGCAAAGACCGGACTCGTTTTCAAACAATCCATAAGCAAAGCCGCGACAACTTCCGGTTCCTCGTCTGATGCAAAATAGACGGCCTGCGATTTTCCCAAATCACGCAGCGGCGGAATATTGGCGCAGAAAATTGGGATGGAAGAAAGCCCGGCTTCGAGGATTGGAATTCCAAAGCCTTCTTCACGGCTTGGATAAAACAACGCGTCTGCGAGACGATAGAAATCGCCGATGACTTCATCGGATAAATATTGATCATTGATCTCAGCAAGGAAATGTGCCGCGCCTTCAAGCTTTAACTCACGACGAAGCGTGATCAGTCGTTCAAAATACTGGACGTTGGCCGGGTTATGGGGCCCAAGCGGACCTGTCACGACGAGCATTGCCCGTTTAAATTCCGCGCGCAATTCAGCGAGGACGCGCAGCGCCAGTTCAATATTTTTGCGCGGCGTAATACGAACTGGCAGTAACAACAGCGGCGCAGCCGATGACAGATCAAGCTGCTCGATGAATTTCTGCGTTTGTGATTCAAGTTTGAGGAATTGATTTACGTCAATTCCATTTGGAATGACGCGGACGCGTTTTGTTTCCACGCCAAGCAATTGTGCAAGTTCCTGACGCCGCGGTTCAGATACAACCACTTGAATAACGTCCGGCCAATCGGTACGGAGCAAATCCCACGGATAACCTTCGTAAAGTTCATTTCGATAACGTGGCGTTGTCCACGCCAGATCATGATGCCAGAGAACCATACGCGGTCGCGATTGACCTTCCGATATTCGCCTCAACGCAGCAGTCAACGCAAGGTTTTTGTTCAACGAACAAACGTTGTGGGCAATGAGCCAATCAGAATCGGCAATCGCATCGCGCAGTTGGGCGGCGATCCGCTCGACGAGTGGAGAAAACTCATTTGGCACGCGCCCGGCATCGAGGTCCGATTTGAGCGACAAAACTTCGGGATTGCGCGAATCAACCAGCGGGAGTCCAACAAATCGAATCCGCGAGTCGAATTGTTCGCCGCGTCCGGCAATCATGCAAACGTCGTGTCCCGCGTCCGCCATCAAGCGCGCATGATGACCAATGACAGTTTCCACGCCGCCGACAACCGGAGGCACCGCATAATGTAACAGGACGATTTTCATTTCGCCTCCTGTTTTATCTTTATATCACGAACTTGCCGCGTTTATTTAGAATTGATTTCGATTCTCTGCCACACACCGTTATCCGGAATCAACTTCCACACATCATCAAGCGGACGGCCCTGATATTCTGCAAGAATGACGGCCAATGCAAATCCATGTGAAACAATCGCAATCGTTTCGGATGGATGTTTGGAAACAATTTCATGGACCGCGGCAAGGACGCGCGACGCTACCTGAGCAACGGTCTCGCCGCCGGGCGGAGCAATGTTCAACGGGTCGAGGCGGCGACGCTCGAAATGATCCGCGTAGCGCGCCTTAATGTCAGTGACCAACATTCCCTGCCAATCGCCTTGATGAATTTCGCGCAAACGCCGGTCAACCTGGACTGGCAAGCCAGTCACCTTGGAAATTTCCTGTGCGGTTTCAAGAGCGCGTATAAGATCGCTGGAATAAATTGCATTGATTGGAACATTTTTTAATTCCTTAGCCGTCTTAGCGGCTTGTGCGCGGCCGCGTTCGTTCAGCGCAACGTCGGCCTGGCCCTGCCAGCGCCCTTCCACGTTCCAATCTGTTTCGCCATGTCGGATCATAATAAGGTTCGTCATCGAGTCAAATCACTTTTGTTGTCATAATCAAATGCTCTCGCCTACGAAGGAATGCAGCAAAGCTCGCAATTGGTGTTCGAGAACCGCATAAGAATAAAAACGCTTTGCCAGTTGATAATTCTGCTCGACCATTTGGCGAACAAACGGTTTGTCGGTCAACACTTTCCGAACTTGTTCGATGGTTTCATCGGTTATAAAGCCTTCAAATTCGATGGCGCGAAACCCTTTCGGCTTGATATCAACAGCGTAGGTGGTGTAATTGTTGACGAGGATCGGCCGCCGAAAATACACAGCTTCAAGGAATCCGTTTCCAAAGCCTTCCAACAAGGATGGATAAGTCACGAGATCGGCAAATGGATAAACATCCCAGAGCGAGTAAACCTTGCGTCCGTCAGGCGTCCTATCACGGTGTTCGCCGACGATATCCGATGCAAAATTCGCCTTGACCTTCAACAACTCTGCATAGCTGCGAACATGCCGCTCGTACGCGTCGCCTTCGTCGCCGCCGCTGTGCGAAACCACAAAATTGACGGGCAGATTCAACCGGTTAATCAACTCGATGGAAATTTCGATTCCCTTGCGGCGGACAACCCGCGTGGGCTGAAGAAAAAGATAATGGTCGGACTCTAATTTCAAGTCGGCGCGCAATGTATCAGTGTATTCATCCGGCGGAGCTGGAGGGCTATCGAAATCCATCACGTTAGGGATGATCCACGGCGAAACACCGCGGCGATACGCCAATTGATCCGCTGCCAGCGAATTGATTGCGACGTGACGCACGCTCCGCAAACGCGGCGGAAAAGCCATTTCAAGATAATCCCATACGCAGTTCGTCAAAAAGCGCTCGCGCTCCCAGAAGAAATCGTGATGATGGGCAATGGTATGAATGCCAGTCTCGGCAATGAATTCAGTCAGTGCGATACCCAACGGAATATTGAGCGGGATAGCCAGCGCATTTTCGACCAGCAACAGATGAATATCAAATTCCCTTACAAAGCGATACAGTTCACTTTTAAGGTGCTGCGAGATTTCATGAATCTTGCGCGTCGTCTCCGGTGAACGAACAGACTGAGTAAACGATTCTGTGTAGATCGCCAGGATATCCGGGTGCTCGAAATGCGCTTCGGGAACAATATGGAATTGTCCCGGTGGGCAATCACACAGCCCGGCAAAAAAGAAACACGTATGTCCGAGCCTGGACAAAATATGAGACCATTTCTGCGTTTCCAAAGAAACGCCATCCGTACTGCTGAAACGGGTCGAGACAAAACCAATGCGAAGATTAGATGCGGGCAGGACGTAACTGGTCATATCACTGTTTGTCCTTCGATGCCTGGATTGCCAAGTCAATAAATATCGCGGCGGACCAGCCAAACGTCGAAGCGGCTTTGGGCGGCGCCTTTCCCGTATCAGCATTGTAGTATTCGTAAATGTCATCCTGTCCCATGATCATTTCCAGCGTGCGGTCGCGCAATACACGAGCCAGCACCGGATAGCCACTGCGCTGCAAACCTTCGATCAAAAGATAATTGATGTTCACCCACGTTGGACCGCGCCACATCACCAAGGGATCGTATTTCGGATCATCACACGCGACGGTTGGGACTGGATATTGCGTCCAGAACTGATGCTTGTCGGTCAGGTGAGCGACTAAACGCCCGGCAATATCCGATGGCATTCTTCCTGTGATCAACGGAAACAAACTGAACGGCGTCCGGGCATTGACGCGTGCATCATTCCTCGTGGCCCAAAACAATCCCGCATCTTCATCCCAACGCAAACGGATTATCCGCTCCGCCTGCCTATCAGCGCGGTTTGCCCACATCTCCGAATCCTGCGGAAGCCCAAGGATGCGCGCGATATTCGACAACGCTTCCTGTTCCAAGCAAAGATACGTGTTCAGATCCGGAGATTCAACCGGCATTCCATCATCCCACAATGGGCTGTCATCCAAACCCGATGAATATGGATGATGATATTCGCACAAGCCGTTACCATCCGAGTCGTTGTTCTCATACCACCAATTATTCCAACGTACAATCGGCTCGTAGATTTCATCGAGGAATTCACGGTCGTGATCGGTCTCGTACAACTTCCACGCCGCCCACGCGATCAACGGAGGCTTGGTCACGTCCGCTTCAATCGGGAAATCGAGGTGGGTTACTGTGCCCTCATCATGGACCGCGTCTGGGATCATGCCATCCGCGCGCTGATGGTCCAACAGGACGCGCAATTGATCGTGAGCAAGTCCCGGTTCGATGTGACGATAAGCAAGCGCGTGAAAGTACGAGTCCCATTGCCAGATACCGACATAATGAATCATGGAAGGCGTCATCGCTTCGCGCGTTGTGTAAAAGCGCGTGGAGATCAATCCAGCCCGCATGATCCACCAAGCATAATAATATTGGGGGCGATAGATTTCTGATACTTGCGGCGCGGCGGAAAACCAATCATGCCAGCGGCGCGCTGCCACTTCCAACGCAGCATCAGGCGGAGGAAGATAACGATTGAATCCCAAGCGCGGAGTTATGTTCAGCATGAATACGGATGCGCCCGTTGAAACCACTTTCAATTGAATCTGTTGGACATCACCGCCGCCCAACGGTTTTATCTCGTTACTTATGATTTGTGCATTGGTAGTGTACGCGACGTTGCGCCGAATATCTCCAGAGAGTCGCAAGACGCCGCCGCGCCGATCCGTTTGCGCCTTGTTCATTGCGGCGGTCAAGGCAACACCACAAGGACCTTTCGGCATGATCAGCATTAGGGTTTCCATATCTACAAAAGTCAGCGTGAAGATGCCAATGCGCGTCTGACAATCAATGCGGTGTGGATACGTGGTCAATTGAAAATCGAGTGGATGTCCGTCGCCGTCTATGAACTGCCATTTGTCGATCAGTGGCGGACGGTCGCGATAGCCTGAAATCCGCTGGTCAATTTTGAACCAGCGTTCTGCAAGCCGCACCTGAAAATGCTGTTCCGTTCGAAAGACCAACAGGCGCGATCCCCGCTCGCTGAACGGTATTTGGCGAAGGTTGATACGGTTCTTTAAAAGATTGAGGTAGGGTGAGTTAACCTCAAGCAATATCGTCTTTTCAAAATTACCTGTCATTAGACAACCACAGAGTTTGATATGGCTTTAATGAGAATTCATTTTTGTCAGAAAAGCTTTGAGACGCAATCAAATCGCGCCATTCGATGGACGACGACAAACGAATGCCTGCCGAAGGCAAATTGACTGGCTGCGATTCGGCAGTCACGTTATGAAAGCATAAAATCTGTTCATTCCCTCTCGCCGACTCACGCAAAAGCGCAAATACACCGTTTCCAAATTCTAACACGCGTTGTCCACCGTAAGGATCAAAAGCCGTGTGCGCCGCGCGGACTTTCAGCAAGCGAGAAAGCCTATGAAATATAGATGCTCGTAAAGAATTTTCGTCTGCAAGCTCCGATTCAATATTTTCACATTTCAACTTCTCGCGATTGATACTGCGATTGCTTCCCGTTTGAGACACACCTTCTGGAAAGCCGCGCGAACCGAACAAACTGTGAAAATAGATTCCAGGCAAACCCACAAATGAAAATAGAATTGCATGAGCAGTTATGAATCGCTCGATGTTTTGTTCGAGTGAATCGCCCGGCTCGGATAACGCGTCGAAGTAATTGATGTTCAACTCATATGGACTTTGACTTCCATCCGGATTGTTTTTATACGATACAAATCCGCCGCGCGATTTAGTTCGTTCCGCCATCGCTTCAATCTCGACTTCAGGAAGGATCCCGCGCAATGGGTTTAATCCAATCCCGTCGTGGGAGGCGAGGAAATTGAAGAACGCGACTTTATCCGACGGCAGTCTCAGAGTCGATGCCCAACGTGTCAGTGCCAACGAGTCGCCCGTTTGGAAAGTGTACAAAACCAACGGCGGCAGGGAAAAGTTATAAACGAGCTGTGCTTCATTCGTTCCGTCACCAAAATACGAGATATTCTCCTCATGCGGAACATTCGTCTCGGTAACCAGTTTGACATGCCGTGCGACTTCATCCAACACCGCACGAATTAGCCGAACGATCTCATGCGTCTGCGGCAAGTTGATACAGGATGTTCCAACTTCCTTCCATAAATATGCAATTGCATCGAGACGAATAAATTCCGCGCCCTTACTCACATAAAACAATAGTAAATCCATCACCCCCAGCAACACTTGCGGGTTGTGATAATTCAAGTCCACCTGGTCGGCGCTGAACGTCGTCCAAATTTTCTTTTTGCCGAAAGCAGTCAAAATCGGTAAAGCGCGCGGGCGGACAACGCAGGAGAGGTCGGGATTGCCTTTAACTTCGATGAAATAATTTTTATAAGCTGAGTCGTCATGCAAAAAGCTTTGAAACCATGAACTTTTGACCGATGCGTGATTGACAACCGCATCGAACATCAAACGAAAATTGGTTCCGAGGCGCTCAACGTCTTTCCACGTGCCATATTGCGGAGCGACCGCGCGGTAATCAGTCACCGAAAATCCATCATCGGATGACCAGGGGTAGAACGGCAAAATATGAACGCCGCTGATAACACCATCTAAATGGCGCGCACAGAACTCGGTCAGGGTTTGAAGCGGAGGCCTATCGGATTCTCGAATCTGATCGGGGTACGTAATCAAAATCGAATCGCGCTCAGTTAAGACTCCATTTTTTGACGCGGGCATTTGAGATTTATATTTTTCCAGTATGAAAAACACCCGCGGCAAAATCTCAGCGCTTGTTTCTTCGCCGTAGATTTGGGCCAGCAGGAATTGAATTGTGTCTCTCTCCATAATGATCTATGAATTTTTCCGTATACTAAAAGCATGGTTATGGTGAAGGACAATGCATCAGTCAGCGCGAACGGTAGCAATGGCCCGCCCAAATTGCCAGGCGATACTTAAGAGTCGCCCGACGCGCCGTGACACGAACTCATGGGATCGCCTGTTCTTCACGCAAAGTCTTTACTTCCTCGGCAACAAAAATATTCAAGTCGTCCGGCCTGGGCCATTTCTTGTCGCGCACGAACAGGATGTATCGGTAGTATTGTTTACAATCAAACTCCAGGAACAGAACTCCATAGGGTCTTCGAATTCTCAGATAACCAAGCTGGCCGTCCACATCCAAATGAAAATATTCCAAAGCTTGTGCCTGGGACCGAAAAGTGCTCAGGCGCGTTGCATCACAGGGTAAATTGATTCTCCCATCCATCTCGATGATTTTGCTTTTCGAGCGGATCAGCGACTTGCTCACGAAATTAAGCAGGAATGCGATGACCGTGAAGATTACCACATTCAGAAAGATCCAATCCAGCGGACGCGCCTCCGCAAATGATGGACTGGATCCACTTAGAAGCGTCAGCCACGGGGACAGAACCTCAGTAAAACCGAAACTGGCAGTAGCAGATACCACAAAATTGATGATTAACAAGGCATCGTTTTGTATATCGTTCGCAAGACTGAGACTATGCAGGCCGCGCAAAACATCCAGTTCCTGCTCACGCTCCTGTTGCTGCCTCATACGGTCCTGGATAATCGCAGCCTGCTGAATCTCATCCTCCAACCGTTGAGACTTCATTTCGACCAGGTCGGTGGCTTCTTTCAGCCTGAGGTGCGGGCTGGTCAACAAACGGGCATAGAGCGGTTCCCAATACGCTGTATGGAACAGATTGAAGAAATCGAAACTACGCATCGAATGGACAATGTTCCTGCGTCCCTTCGCAATTTTGATAAACGTTTGCTGGTCCTGTGCGCTTGGCGAGGAGATCATCTCCAATTGTTGATCCAGTTGCCTGTCAAAAGCATGCAGCAGAGCGCTCTGCAGATTCAAGATTTCAAAAATACGCACCACCTCTACATCCAGACAGCCATACTCCGCCACGCGTCCGCAAATACGTTCGTCTTCAAGAGCTTTGCGATTCTGGTTGACGTAAAACGCATGATTCGGCCAGACAAACAACGCCAACGATTCGGTTTGCCGTTCATTGCGCACACTCTCTCCCAGGTTTGTACGCTGGCCGTCTGTAAAAATCCAGCTTATTTCTCGTGCGTATTGTTCGCCGAATGTATCCGCTTTGAAATGTTCCGGTTCCATTCCTTCCAACTTCCATACATCGAGGATTGGACCGAAGCTTGTCGGAAAGAGGGATCGGGTAAATTCCTGCTGATTAAGTTTGCTCAAGCAGGCGCATCCGGCTGGATCAGACTCGCGGCTCGCGTCCAGCCAAGCCCGAAAATCAGTGAATTTTGTCAGCGGACTGCAACGCTCCGGGCAAGCAGCCTTCCATAGCACTTCATGCAACTTCAAAAAATAGTAATTCATTACTTCTCGTATAAAAAGAGGCACTGTCGGATTGAGGAATGGAAGTTGAATATTGACGCGCTGGGGATTACCTTTTTCGTCTTCAGCTAGCAGCCATTGACGTGTTAGAAATCCAACTTCTTCCACGGAATAACAATCCGCTCCTCGCGGATTCACATGCGCCAAACACAGATTCAATACCCCGAATCCACTTCCAAGGTCTACCAACAGATTAACATTAACTGGTGAAGATAAAAATCTTCCTTTACCCAGGTCCTGGTCTATCAAATTGAATGCGCACAAGCGAACACGTACTAACCTGGACCGTTCTTGATATCGCACATCAAACATTCGGCCGTCAATTTCATCAATAGCATGAGAGTCGGCCACTTGCACGAGACGCTGAACCAGCGAGCATTGCTTCAAAGCAGGAACGGCTTTCGCAAGGGTATCGGGTTCCAGACCAAAGTCATAGGCGCGCAGCCAGCAAACTGAGAAGTCAGAAAAAACCAGATTGAACTCCGTCATCAAGAATCTCCTTCCCGCTCCCCAGAAAAGAACTTCCAACCGACGCCATTACGATTATAGACACAATCTATGCAACAGATTCGCAGAGCAAATTATAAAATATCATCATCGCGGTCTAACTTATATCGCCCAAAATCAATATCAGAACCGATAACAACAATAGATCAGATTGTCATCCTAATCATACGCTTCTGGATTGACACAATTTGGCAGCCGTTCGCCCTTCAACCCCGCAATCAAATTTTGCGCGGCGAGATACGACATCATATCGCGCGTGTATTTACTTGCGCTTCCCAAATGCGGCACGATCAAACAGTTGTCCAATTTCAAAAGCGGACTATCCACAGGTAATGGTTCTGGTTCGGTCACATCCAAAGCTGCGGCAAAGATGCGCTTCGACTTCAACGCATCATATAAAGCTTGCGGATCAACAACCGGCCCACGCGACGAATTGACCAAAATCGCGTTCGGCTTCATTTTACTTAACGTACTTGCATTGATCATGTGACGCGTCTCGTCCGTCAACGGAACATGCAATGAAATAAAATCTGATTCGCGGAGCAGTGTATCTAAATCAACTGGCGTTGCATCGAAAGCGGGTTGAGCAGACGGATCATAATAGATCACGCGCAAATCAAAGCCTTGTGCGCGTTTGGCAACCGCTTTTCCAATTCGACCAAAGCCAATGATTCCAAGCGTCGCGCCAACGAAATCCGCGCCCAACAGAAGTTGCGGATGCCACGTCTTCCATTTGCCATCACGCACATATTTCTCCCCCTCCACGATGCGCCGCGCGGCAGACATCATCAATGCAAACGCCATATCTGCTGTTGCATCCGTCAGTACGCCGGGCGTATTGCCAACTGGAAGTTTACGCGCGGTGGCCGCGGCTATATCCACATTGTCCACGCCGACAGCCATGTTGCTAATGACTTTCAAGCGCGGTGCGGCATCCATGACCTCGTCATCAACTTTCTCGGTGAGCAACGAGACGAGTCCGTCCACATCACGGACGCGCGCCAGAAGTTCGCTGCGTGACGGCGGCATTTCATCCTGCCAAATGTCTGCATCGCAAAAATCTTTTATCAAATCCAATCCCTTGGCAGGGATCAAACGAGAGACGAAGACTTTAGGTTTTGCCATGAGCAAAGTATACTGCAAGCATGGACGCAAAACGTTTTCTCACGCATAGTCTGCAAGACCCGCACATTGCGCATATTCTCGCCGCGGCGATCAATGCAGTTGATCCAGCAAAACTCGTGCGCGACTATTTGCAAAGAACGGATTTGCCAAAACACGACCGCGTCTTCTTGTTGGGAATTGGCAAAGCCGCTGAGCCGATGACATTTGCCGCGGCGGACATTTTGCCTCACTTTACCAGAGCGTTGGTTGTTACAAAGCACGCGTCTTCTCGGACTCATGAGCAGATCGCCGTTATGGAAGGGGGACACCCCATTCCAGACGAACGCAGCCTCGCCGCGGGACAAGCTACATTAGATTTTGTTTCAAAGCTCAATGAAAATGATTCGCTGATTTGCTTGATTTCCGGCGGAGGCTCGGCCCTAGTCACCGCGCCACGCGAAGGAATCACTTTAGAAGAGATACGATCCAAGACAACTTCGCTTTTAGCAAGCGGCGCAACGATTCACGAAATCAATAAACTGCGTCAGCAATTGGATCGAATCAAAGGCGGCGGACTGACACGCGCAACAAAAGCAAAAATTGTTAGCCTAATTCTCTCTGACGTGATCGGCAATTCGCTTGAGACCATTGCATCGGGTCCGACAGTTGATTCGTCGTTGGGAGCGCGCGTCCAAAACATCATCGTTGGCGATCTTCAAATCGCAGCTCAAGCCGCTCAGCAACAAGCCATCGCAGAAGAATTTGATTCTGAAATTTTGGATTTACAAATTCAGGGTGAAGCGAGAGAAGTTGGGTTGCGATTGGCAGAAAAGTTGAAAGAAGAAAGAGGAAAGAGGGAGTCGCCGTTTTGTTTAATTGCTGGTGGTGAGACAACGGTCACCATAAAAGGCAATGGCAAAGGCGGACGCAATCAAGAAGTCGCATTGGCGGCGGTTGACGAATTAAATGGCAGCGAGAATATTTTATTTATCTCACTCGCCACCGACGGCGATGACGGTCCAACGGATGCAGCGGGCGCGGTGGTTAACGGCGAAACTTGTCAGCGTGGGAAAAAGCTTGGGATGAACGTGTCCGCTTATTTGTCCCGGAATGATGCGTACAATTTTTTTGATCCACTCGATGATCTGCTCAAGCCCGGCTACACTGGTACAAACGTTAATGACCTGATGTTCCTCGTCGGTATCTGAATTCACATGATATTTTTCGGACAAATTGAGGCAGAATATCCTAGCAAACCAAAGCGTCCGTCCTGTAAAATTGCGCGCGCAATAATCAATTCAAAGGACGGTTGTCATGAAACTTTTCAAGTTAGTCATTTTCTTCGCCGCGTTAGTGAGTTTAACACTTGCAGGCTGTGGGCCCGCCGCAGCCAACAATCCCACCACTGCGCCGATCACGCTCAAGATCGCAGTCCTGCCGATCATTGACACACTGCCAATGTATGTCGCACAGCGGGATGGACTCTTCGTCAAACACGGCGTGAACGTTGAGTTTGTCCCGGTGGCATCCGCGCCTGCGCGCGACCAACTTATCGCCGCAGGACAAGCCGACGGTATGATCAACGAAACCATCTCAACGTTCCTGTTCAATAAAGACAAAGTACAAGTACAGATTGTGCGTTATGCGCTTCGTCCAACCGAAGGCGCGGGGCACTTCTTTATTATCGTGTCGGCGAACAGCGGCATCACCAGCCCCGCGGATTTAAAGAATATCGAGATTGGCGTGTCGCAAGGAACTGTGATCGAATACGTCACCGATCGTTTGCTCGAGGGCGAAGGGCTGACCAGCGATCAAATCAAAACCACATCGGTTCCAAATCTGTCCGACCGCATGGCTCTGCTTGCATCCGGCCAACTTAAAGCAGGTGTGCTGCCCGATCCATTCGGCGCGCTGGCCGTGCAACAAGGCGCAAAGATTTTGATGGATGACTCCAAACATCCCGAATACGGATTTAGCGTAATCAGCTTCCGCAAAGATGTAATTGACAAAAATCCCGAGGCTATCCGCGGTTTTCTCGCGGCAGTCGAAGAAGCCACGGACATGCTCAACGCGAATCCCACAAATTACACCAGCGTATTGAGCGACAACAAACTCGTCCCGCCATCGGTCATCAACACGTATAAGATTCCACCATATCCAAAAGCCGGTGTGCCGACTGAAGCAGAATGGAACGACGCACTGGCGTGGGCCAAGGAAAAGGGATTGGTGAGCGCCGACATTTCCTATGCGGATTCGGTCAACGCTACGTTCCTTCCTCGACCGTAAAGCGGCTGCCGTTATAACGTCGGGAGTCTGCTTGTGAGCGGACTCCCGTTAACCATGATCAAAATCAATTCACTCTCGTTCAGTTATTTACACAAAGCGCCAATCTTTGAAGATTTTAATTTGACTGTCCAACGCGGCGAGACGTGGGCGATCCTTGGCCCATCGGGCTGCGGAAAAACGACTCTGCTTTATTTATTGGCGGGATTGAAATTTCCAACGTCGGGTCAAATCTTGATTGACGGACAACAGTTGATTCGTCCGCGCCCGCGCACCGGATTGATCTTGCAGGATTACGGTCTCCTGCCGTGGGCAACGGTGAGTCAAAACGCGGAACTTGGATCACAGGTCCGGGATTTTTACGGACCAGATGGAAAACATTCGCCAGCCGATCACGAATCCAAAAATAATATTGAACTCTGGCTGAAACGGCTCGGCATTGAAGAAATTGCGGATCAATATC
>JAJYOH010000497.1 GCA_021796315.1 Chloroflexota bacterium | reverse complement strand
AGCCTCATCGCGGATAACACCGCGCTGGCCGCCGTCTGACCCAGGCCGCACAGACTCGCGTCCGTCATCGTCCAGCCAACATCCTGCAGGCGTTCGATATCGCCATCCAAAGTTTTGCCATCTGCAATGCGGCTGAGAATTTCCTTCTGTCGTTGCGTACCCATCTGACACGGATAACATTTTCCGCACGACTCATGCGCAAAGAAATGACCGAGACGTTTGAGAACGTCGCGCAAATCACGCGTCTCATCAAAGACCAGCACCACGCCCGAACCAAGCGGCAGCCCCGCCGCGCGCAGATCTTCGAAGGTCAACTTCACATCCAGATGCGCCGACGTTGCAAACGCGCCCGCCGCGCCGCCAAATAAAACAGCCTGGAGTTTTTTCCTGTCAGCCACGCCCCCGGCCATCTCAAGCATTTCCCGCAGCGTCACGCCGAATGGAACTTCATAAACGCCGGGTTCGCCTACATCACCGGAAACACAGAATAGTTTGGACCCCGGGGATCTTTCCGTGCCGATCTGGCGATAACCTGCCGCGTTTTTGTTAATGATCAAAGGCACATTGCAAAGAGTTTCTACGTTGTTGATAACAGTCGGCTGATTAAACAGGCCATTTGTCGTTGGGAAAGGCGGCTTCACGCGCGGGAGGCCGCGCTTCCCTTCGATGGACTCAAACAGCGCGGTCTCCTCGCCACAAATATAGGCACCGGCGCCGAGGCGGATTTCAATATCAAAATCTTCGTTCAAATATCCCGCGTCTCTGGCTTCACTCAACGCGGTTTCAAGCACTGGCAAAATGTACGGATATTCTCCGCGTAAGTATATGTATCCCCGGCTCGCGCCAATCGCATACGCGGCGATGCACATGCCCTCGATAATACGGTGCGGATCATCAAGCAGAAGCACGCGATCTTTGAACGTACCCGGCTCAGACTCATCGGCATTGCAGACAACATATTTCTGATCGCCTTCGGCCTTGGCCGCGCCTTCCCATTTGACTCCGGTCGGGAAAGCTGCGCCGCCGCGTCCAACCAGACCGGAAGCCTTGATCTCGTTAATTACTTCTTCGCGTTTCATCCCCAGCGTTTTCTGCAACGCGGAGTATTCTCCGTATTTCGCAAGGGAGGTTGTGCCATCGCCGCAATTTGCCGTCAGCAAACGCGTTTGACCATAGACCATAGACTGTGGACGGTCGCTTTCGGAAGAGCCATCCCCCACCGTCCATCGTCCACCGTCCATCGTCCAAACTGCAGGGGCCTGTTCGCAAAGCCCAAGGCATGGACTTGCCTCGATGGTCAGAGTCCGGTCCGGGGTCGTCTGACCCGGTCCGAGCCCGTGATGAGAACAAAGACGATTCAGGAGTCCATCCCCGCCTTTAAGCGCGCAGGCTTGGTCGGTACAAACGCGAATGATTCTTTTGCCAACAGGTTCGTTGTAAAATAGCGAATAGAATTCGATCACACCATGCACATCGGCCAGCGGCACATGCAAAAATTTTGCAATTTCGGCGGCGGCTTCCTGCGGAAGCCAGCCATAAAGTTTTTGAGCCGCGCGCAGGGCTGGCAACAGCCCCGAGCGGCCTAGAGTAATGTAAGGTTGAATTACAGGTTTGAGTGGAGCGAGGTCTATTTCGGACATGTGTACTCCAATGGCAAAAGTATAGACCGAGGGTATCTTTTCAAAAAGAAGGGGGAAAACAACCGGTTTGCGACAGCTGCAATTTGGGTTACCGGCTGCTGACGATGTAATGTTCAAGTTGAGAGATCATGAATTTCTGATAATCCACAACCTGCTTGAGCACATCGCGGACGGAAATCAATCCAACGAGTTTGCCTTTTTCATACACCGGCAAATGGCGAATATTCTTATCGATCATGATCGCCATGCATTCGTCGAGAGATTGGGTATCGTCAACGTACAGCACTTTGCTGGTCATGGCCTCGCTGACTTTGGCGCTCCTGGATGTCTTGCCCGCCAAATCCACCTTGCGGACACAGTCACGTTCAGACAGTATTCCTACGACCTTATCGCCGTCCATGACCATCACCGCGCCTATGTTCTTGTCTGCCATAAGCTTAAGAGCTTCCAGCACACTAGCATCGGGCGTCACCGAAAATATCTGACTGCCTTTCGTGCGGATCAAATCACGAACAGTATCCATGACCATTTCTCCTTGGGCTGGGATTTGGTAAAAGTATAGGCTCAAATCGTCTGATGTGCAAGCAGGCCATCCTGGCAGCTCACCATCGGAAGATGACAGCGATCACCGTGAAGGCTGAAGCGATGACAATAAACACCGAAGCGATGGAAGTGAAATATTTCTGGAATCCATTATTGACATGTTTACCCATGATCTTTTCGCTGCTGGTCAATTTTATGAGGTAATAAAAAAGCAGCGGCAGGATCATGGCGTTCAATATCTGAGAGGCTATAGCCAGATTGAAAAGCGAAGCGCCCGGGATCATCAGAATCAAAGCGGAAATCAGTAATTGGGCGATGAACAAGGTATAGAAAGTTTTACTTTTTCGAAAGTCAGTATCCAGGCTGCCTGAGAGTCCAAAAAATTCAGAAAAGGCATAAGCGGTTGACAAAGAGACAATGATTATGCCCATGAAACCTGCTGCCAGAATACCGAATGCAAACAAAGTACTGGCAAGTTCCCCGGCAAATGGCTTGATCGCTAACGCTGCTTGGTCGCCCGACACAAGCGGAGCGCCGTGAACAAACAATGTGGCAGCGGTTGCCACGATCATGAAGAAGGAAAAGAAATCCGTTAGGAACGCGCCCCAATAGGTTTCAAACTGGGAAAATTTGATGGTGTCCTTATCCATCTTTTTGTCGAAAGCAAAACTGCTGATGAAGAATTGGCCCCACGGCGTGATGGTCGTGCCAAGCACACCCATGCCAATCACAAGGTAACTGATAATATATCTGCTCGTCCACGCCACGCCGTGAGGATAAAGCAGGTTGCTCATCGCAAGGCCCCAATCCGGTTTCGCCTCTACGGCTGAGAATATATAGGCAAAATAGAACAAGCAAACAATCAGCATGATATTCTGAGTCAATTTGTAATTGCCCCAGGTAATGAACACGAAGGTAATAACTAAAATCCCCAATAAAAATGGAATACTGGGAATACCAAGCATTTCACTGGTTGTATTAACTGCCGCGAGGTCAACAACTATAGTACCAAGATTTGCAACAAGCAACCCAATGAAAATAAACAACGAAACCTTAACGCCGTATTTCTCGCGAATCAAATCCGCCAGACCACGACGAGTAACGAGCGTCAGGCGCATTCCCATTTCCTGCGTGATGCCAAGCAAAGGAGTGATAATCATCAGCAAAAACAGAATGGGATAGCCGAGCACTGCACCAGCAATGGAATAGGTTGCAACTCCGCTGGCATCGTTATCGGCCATGGCTGTAATTGTGGCGGGCCCAAACACAGAAAGGAACATGACGAAGCTTCGGAGCCAGCGGCTCGCCATCCATTTCTCGCGCAAAATCATGAGTGTGTCCCTCATTCGTGCGCTCCGAAGAAGTGTGGCAGGCGTTTCTTCCAGGCCGTCGGCAAAACCTTGTCGAGAGCGTCGTCGGCAGTGACAATGCCGTGCATTTTATTGTCGGCGTCCACGACCGGGACGGCGATCAAATTATATTTGGCGACGATCTGTGCGATCTCATCCTGCTCGGTATCCAACTCCACACTGACAATTCTTTTGTGCATGAATTCGGCGATTGGAGTTTCGGGCTGCGCCACGATCAGGTCACTGAGTGAGAAGACACCCAGCAGATGTTCTTCGGCATCGGTCACATAAACGTAGTAAACCAATTCTGCTTCCTCGCCGACTTTGCGGAGATGCTCGATGGTTTGTGCGGCGTTCATATCCGGCAAGACAGTGACGTATTCGGTTGTCATCAGACCACCGGCGGTATCTTCCTCATACCGCAGCAGTTCGCGGACCTCATCGGCTTCTTCTGTTTCCATCAGTTTGAGCAAGCTCTGACTGCGCTCTGGTGAAAGTTCGTTCAACAAGTCCGCTGCTTCGTCCGGCGACATTTCTTCGAGAACGTCAGCGACCTTCTCATCTGTAAAATGTTCAAGCAGGTTGGCCTGGAAATCAGGCTCAACTTCTTCCAATGTGTCGGCAAGTTGTTTGATATCCAGTTTATGAAGCAAGTCGCTGTGTTCCGCGCGGCTGAGGTCAGAGATGATCTCGGCAATATCAGATGGATGCAGTTCAGCCAGTTTGTCCATCGGGACTTTCAGACGCATGGATTTGTCATGGATCAGGGGTTCGACAAACTCCCATGAAATGGTGCCCGCTGCCAGATCCGTGCTGAAGCGTTTCGCGGTCCAATGGCCAAGTTTCTCAAGCCCAAGTCGACGCAGGATGCCGAGCATCCCGATGTCTACATTGCTGACAACCACATTGCCGTTGACGCGCACCAGTTCAATGTCATTGACGCGCACAACGCGCGCACCGTCAGTATCGAGGATCTGCTGGTCAAGCACATCTTCGACGAGACGAATGTCGTCCTCGCGGAATTCGTAAGCGGGAATATTCACCGCAGGCCGTTTGAGCGGGATGGCCGCGGATAGTAAAGCAGCAAGATCGGAATATGGGATGGCGCGATCCCCT
>JAJYOH010000496.1 GCA_021796315.1 Chloroflexota bacterium | reverse complement strand
TGGATGGTATGGTTGCTCAGGCCCGTCGAAAAAAATCGTCATAGACTCAATGGCGGAGCTCATGAAGAGACCCGATGCGCCGGAGGTTCTATCTGGACTTCCAGGTTGAACTTACCTAGCCCTCAATGATTCTTGAAACCTGTTTCAATGGGAGAGACACATGGATGTTTTTGAAAAATGCTACGGTTATACAGAAGCAAAAGAAGCTATGAAAAGCGGGATATATCCCTACTTTATTCCGATGACTGAAAGCGAAGGGACGGAGTCGGTTTTTCAGGGCCACCGTCTGATCATGTGCGGCTCCAATAACTATCTGGGGTTGACGACTGATCCGCGTGTTCATCAGGCTGCGATTGACGCTATCCAGCGCTTCGGCACATCCTGTACCGGATCCCGCTTCCTTAACGGGACGCTCGAATTGCATGAGCAGCTTGAACACGCATTGGCTGAATGGGTTGGCAAGGAATCGGCGCTTGTTTTTTCGACTGGGATGCAGGCCAACCTTGGGACGATCAGCGCCCTCGTGACCCGTAACGATGTGATTGTTCTCGATAAAGACGATCATGCCAGCATTGTGGATGGCGCCCGTCTGGCTTGGGGAGAGACGCGTCGGTTTCGTCATAATGACATGGCTGATCTGGAACGCGTCCTGTCAAATGTCCCAGACAATAAAGGCAACCTTGTTGTTGTGGATGGTTTGTTCAGTATGGGTGGCGACCTGGCTCCATTGCCTGAAATTACTGCTTTGTGCAAAAATTTTGGGGCACGCTTGATGGTGGATGATGCCCACGGGCTGGGTGTCATGGGTGGTGGACGCGGCACGGCCGCGCATTTTGGCGTAATCGGTCAGGTGGATTTGATCATGTCCACCTTTAGCAAGTCCTTCGCCTCGTTGGGTGGCTTTATTGCCGGTGACGAGCAAATTGTCCATTACGTCAAGCATCATGCCCGTTCGCTGATTTTCAGCGCCAGCATCCCGGCAGCCAATGCTGCGTCCGCACTGGCTGCTCTCAAGATCATGCGTGAAGAACCGGAGCGCGCCGAGCGTGTTAATGCCATTGGTGATCGCGTACGCCGCGAACTGCGGACGATGGGTTTCAATATTTGCCATTCGGTATCGCCCATCATTCCAATCATGATTGGCGATACACCCAGGACGCTACTCGCCTGGAAAACGCTCTTCGATGCCGGGGTGTTCGTGAATCCAATCATTGCGCCCGCAGTCCCTGCCGGAGGGGAACTTCTACGCACAAGTTACATGGCAACCCACACCGATGAACAAATTGACCGCGTCCTGGAGATTTATTCCAAAGTCGGGAAGCAACTCGGATTGATCGTTTAACCGCGCGGGTGTTTCATTGGATTCCAGCTTTGTAAACTTTTGACTCGCCTTGTCCAAGCTAATGCCGCTACCGCCCTGTTGATTCCACAGCGGGTCGAATTTTCAACAACTGAAGGGCGCGACGAACTACCTCTGCCCCATGCTCCTTGTGGAGTACTTTTGGATCTCATCTTTGTCAATTTGGCTCAATGTATTTCATTCACCTTTGGATCGAAATGCTCTCCGCTTTGCTCGCGGATGTATTTCATTTTTTTCACCTAAATTTCAAATCTTTATTCATAACGAAGCGCTTCGATTGGATCCGATTGCACAGCGCGGTTGGCTGGGTAGAAATCGAAGAAGATTCCAACGATCGCAGCCGAGCCGAAGGCCAGGAAAGATGAAGACCAGATCCGAACCGAGACCGGTAATCTGGTCGCTGATAATGGAAGAAGGTTAAAACCAAAGCTGCTCATAACCGTTACTTCGCGGAGTTCGTCCAATTGATCCAGTCTGTCGAAAAAGGCATGTCCGTTCTGGCCTCTCAAGCCGATGACTACAGCGCCTATTGCTCTATGCCGATTTCGTTTGATCTTGTCTCTCTGCACTTCACTCACGGACGCGCCCCGGGTTGAGAAGCTCTTCCCTGTGGTGGATGTGCCGGTCATGATCCATTCGCTGCCCACCCAATTGCCGGCAATGAAAAGCAAGACCATTTCCAGTTTGAAGTCGGGAACAGTGGCATAGAAATCAGCGTAGGCGGCCTTCACTTTTTCTCTGCCGTGCATGACGGAACCCAGGGCCACATCCTCGTAGATGCAGTCCTCTGTAAAATAGGATGCTACCTTCTCCGCATCGTGAGAAGAGATCGCAGCAACCAGATCGCGCATCACTTTATTTGCTTTTTCTGTCATCTTGATTTCTCCTTCTCATTGCAGATCGAGGGATCGATGCCGTCTTATTCTTTGAGGACCGCATTCTTCACGGAGGCACAGAATACATCATTTGAACGATTTTCACGGAAATCGTTCCACCTTGAGATAGTGCAAGGTTTTTTCTGTAAATTGGATCAGCCTTGCGGAGAATATGTGAATCACATTCACAAAATTTCTGTATAATATAATTATCTGGTTTTTGTTGTGCTGGAGGAAAAACATGGATGAGCAACATTTCGAGCTGCTGGCACAGATTGCTGGCTATTATTATGAGCATAACTTGAAGCAGGAAGAAATTGCCGCACGAACAGGATATTCGCGTTCGATGGTTTCCCGCTTGTTGGCAGAAGCCCGTGAGAACGGCGTGGTAGAGGTGAGCATAAATTACCCGCTAAAACGGTGCCTGGATATTGAGGAAGCGCTTCAGCAGGCCCTTAACCTTCGCATCGTGCGGGTGCTCTCGCGCGGTACACTTGGCTATGATCAGATGTTGCGCAAGCTGGGTAGCATGGCAGCCCGACTTATTGAAGAGTTGGTGGGCGCCGGAGCGAGAAAGATAGGGATAGCTTGGGGGACTGCACTTTGGGAGACGACTTCTGCCTTGCGAAAATCCAATTACGCCGACAGCCGCATTTATCAAATCATTGGCGCGTCCGGCTCCCTTGACCCGGAAATTGATGGCCCTAATCTGGCCCGTGCTCTTGCAGAGGCTTTGGGCGGGCAATATTTTACCATCCCCGCGCCCTTGATCGTTGAAAGCCTATTGACGCGAGATGCTCTGTTGCATGATCCCATTGTGGCTCGTGTCATGCAAGAGACCATGAATCTCGATTTGGCTCTGGTTGGCATCGGCTCAATGGATCCAGATTCCTCCACCTGGGTACGTTCCGGATACCTAAACAGCGAACAATTGGTTTCTCTGGCAACGCAAGGAGCAGTGGGGGATGTTTGCGGCATTATATTTGACCGAAATGGAACCATTTTGAACGATATTCCCATTCAAAACAGGATAGTTGGAATTAGCGCGCATGACCTGACGAAGATACCCCTTAAGTTGGGGATTTCAGCCGGGGAAATGAAGATTCAACCTATTCTGGGAGCATGTCGTGCTAATTTAGTCAATTGCTTGGTGACGGACGAAGTTGCCGCACTTTCTGTGCTGGAAGCATTCCGAGAAGATCTTAAAAAGTAGACCAAGACTATCAATATTTTTCACATTTGTGAATACTATTCACAAATGCTATGCAATCCTCCTTTTTTTGTGTAGAATATTCTTATATCCTTTTCACGATTCAACACAAATTATCATGGAGGATGCTTTGACGCAGACAAAGACGAAGAAATTAATGAGTGGGGTTTTTACGAACGAAAAGGCATTGGAATTAATTAATGCCATGTTGCTCATCCGCTCCTTCGAAGAGAACGCCGAAGAAATGTATGCGCTTGGCAAGGTTCATGGGACGATGCACTTATCGATAGGGCAGGAGGGGGTGGCAGTTGGAACAGCCAGCGCACTTTGTCCCAAGCATGATTATTTACTTAATGTTCATCGCGGCCACGGGCATTTCCTCGCATGGGGCGGTGATTTGAACCGTATGATGGCCGAATTTATGGGCCGTGAAACGGGTTACTGTCGTGGCCGCGGTGGCTCGATGCATATCGCCGATGTAGAGGCTAACAATCTTGGTGCTCAAGGCATCGTTGCTGGAAATATGCCTATTTCCATTGGCGTAGGTTTGAGCATCAAGGCCCATCACACTGACCAGATCGCGTTATGCATTTTCGGCGATGGCGCTTCAAATGAAGGGGCATTTCATGAATCACTGAATATGGCGTCCATCTGGAAATTACCGGTGATCTATCTATGTGAGAATAATGTTTATGCAATGTCAATGCCCATCAGAAAGGCGATCAATATCGAACATATCAGCCAAAGGGCTGCTGCCTATGGCATGCCTGGCGTGACAATCGATGGCAACGATGTCATCCAAGTCTATGAAACCATGAAATCTGCCGCTGAATATACGCGCAGTGGTAAGGGGCCATATTTCGTGGAAGTTGAAACTTACCGTTGGAAGGGTCACTCCAAATCGGATAAACAGGCATATCGTACGCGCGACGAAGTCAAAGAGTGGATGGCAAGAGACCCTATCCTCCGTTTTGCAAAGCTGGCAGGATTAAGCAACGAAAATTTGGAGCAGCGCAGATCGCTCTCGCGTGAAAAGATCAAGAAAGCTGTTGAATTTGCCGAATCCAGCCCGGAACCTGACGTGAAAGATATTCTGGAGGGCGTCTATGCGTGAGCTATCCTACGCGGAAGCCCTGCGAGAGGGCATGCGGATGGCCATGGAAAAAGACTCATCCGTTTTTGTGATCGGTGAAGATATTGGTGTGTATGGCGGCG
>JAJYOH010000495.1 GCA_021796315.1 Chloroflexota bacterium | reverse complement strand
CCATCAAATTCTCGCCCGGGAAACCACCCCAGAATATGACCTGATCGTGCGGACTGGTGTTATCTTCCACGTACGTCGAAATCGTGGAGATACGCTCGACGTCGGTGCGCTTGATCACATTTGTAAAAGATATCAAATATTGGAACGCCTGGCCACTGACGACAAAAAAGATGATGGTGAGTACTAATGTAGAACCGACAAGAACAGGCTCGGCCATCCGCATATTTTGCAGCTTGGAAATCAATTTGCCTTGGATCGTATGGATAACCAATCCGCCAAGCAACGCTATGAAAGGCAGCCAGTTCATGAAGTAATGTGCATAGTTCCTTTGCGCCGGGTCGCTTACACTGACTGCGAAAGGGCATCCAATCACGAGCAGGAGCAACATCGCTGATGGCTTGGTCCGCCATTGCCGAATTAACAAGAACAATGCAATGATGTAACCTATCAGGCCGATCCATCCAACAATTCCCAATATCTGGAATCCGGCGACAATAGCGGGCGTGCCGGCAAATTTTGTTTCGCTGTAGGTTATGTTGTACAGGATGGAAGCCGCGAACATCTCATTGAATAAGTGTTGTGTCCAAAAATAAATTGTTGTGCCAAGAATGGGTACTAGCGCACCAATTGCCATCCAGATCAATTGTTTGAATAGGGTGTGGCAATTTCGGCGCAGGACTTGCAGCGCTATCAGGGTCAGAACAATGGCAGTTTCCACCATTGCATTATTGGCCCTGAACATAAAACTGACCCCAAACGCCAGTCCCACCAACAAGTTAGCCCAGGGGTTTTCTGGAGATTCAGTGAGTTCCAGAAAAAGAAGCAGGGCCAGAAAATGAAACGGAAGCGGATATTCCTCGGTCGAATTTCCACCCTGTAGTGTGATGTTGAGACCGTACAGCCAAAGGACTGTTCCGAACAGAGCCGGTAAAACTCCCCACAACTTTTTTATTAAGATATAGGAAAACCAGATCGCTGCAAACAGTGAAATAAACTCAATGAGCCAGATGCCCCAGCGCAAACCATGGCCGACCCAAAGTCCAAGCGCATCAAAATAAAAAATGGCGGGAGGTTTGTGATCCCAGGCATCCTTGTACGGCAGTTTCCCCAGCAAAATCTGTTGGCCGATATAGGAAAATATCCCATAATCGCGGCCAGGCAAGTTGATACCAGGATTTGACTGTATCAGTACTGTTAAGGCCAATATTCCAGCTAACGCTATTACTAAACCTTTACTGAGGATATTGATATTGCGGGAAGTAATGGATGATGTCCTGACCATCTGGGTTCATTCTATTGATGGATATACCGTTTATTGGCCGTCCGAATTGGGCTGTATTATACTCCGCTCATGACTCGCCTAAAGTTTCTTTTTATTGTTATCGCCGTATTATTTTTAACGGCCTGTGTCCCTGCGGCTTCAGCTCCCACGCCCATTCCAAAAATGAATGTCAGTCCATACGATGGTCAATGGGAAGCTCATGCTGTGACGACAGATGGACTGGTGATCGACCTGGTTTTCAGGATTCGCGGTTCAACCTTTCAATCTTTGATATATACATACAAAGGCCAGGAAGGCGAATCCTGCAATTTTGTGGTTTTGCCTGCCTCCCTTCCGCCCATCGCGGACGATTCGTTTTCGGTCACTGTATCGAATGTATCCATTGACGGCAAATTCGATTCTCCCGTTTCTGCTTCGGGGCGCATTTCCTTTATAGAGGTAAATGGAGAAAGGGCATTTAATTGCGTTGCAAATGTCCGCGCGCAATGGACGGCCGTCCGGAAACCGGAGGCCGCATCCGTGCCCACCGCGCCTGTGACGAGTTCATGGTGCGGGAAGAATGTCAATTGCCGCGACCTGCTGATCCAGCTGATGATCTTTGGATTGGTGAACGGCGCAATCCTGGCATTGAACGCCATCGGCGTGACGGTCATCTACAGCACGGTGCGCACGTTGAATCTGGCGCATGGCGATGTGTTCGCCCTGACGACCGCGCTGGTCACCTCCACCATAAATTTTGTCGGCATCAATCAGAACTGGCCTGCCTCCACGCGTATCCTTGCATTATGCGGAGTCTTGCTGGCGTCAATAATCTTCGGCGCGTTGTTGAGCGTCGGCGTGGAGGAACTGGCCTTCCGTCCGTTTCGCGGACGCTCGAAGCTGGCTCCGCTGATTGCTTCGCTGGGCATTTCGTTTATTCTGTATCAAGGCTCGCTGGTTTGGCGCACATTTCAGGCCTCGTTCATTCGCGGCGAACATCGCAGTGTGCCGGGGCTGAACGAAGTGCCGACCGATGGAATCCCGAACCTGCTTCCGCTTGGAAATCTTTTGCAGGGCAAAGTTGTTCTGCAATTCCCGGATGTGTTCGTATTTGCCGCCGCGATCCTTTTTGTGCTGGTCACAACCTATATTTTGCAAAGAACAAGAACGGGACACGCCATCCGTGCGGTGGCGCAGAATGAAGAACTGGCGCAGATCGTTGGCGTGCCGCGCGATGGAGCCATCCTGCGCGCCTTTGCGTTGGGTGGAGCGCTGGCGGGCGCGGCGGCATTTGTCTTCGCGTTGTATTACTCGCGTCCGTTCGGACAGGCTGGCGCCGAAAGCGGACTCTTCGCGTTCGCCGCCGCATTACTGGGCGGCATTGGCAGTCCGGTCGGCGCGCTGATCAGCGGACTTCTGCTGGGCGTGGTCGGTTCGCTCAGCGATTATTTTCTAACCGCTTCATGGACGCCCGTGCTTTTGCTGGGCTTGCTGACGGCGCTGCTCGTCTGGCGGCGCGGCGGCTTCGGCGGGGAATCTTTAACGGAACAAGATTCGGCGCGCGACTCGGTCGTTTTGACGGCACCCGCTTCAAGTCCGAAAATGAAGCGGCTTCTGATCGCGCTTCTGATCGCGCTCGTTCCGCTGCCGCTCATTATGTCCGCCTTCGGCATTGGCGGCCAGATCCTTTTGATCGGCGCCGGTATTTTTATTTTGCTCACGCTCGGCCTCAATCTTTTGCTGGGGCTGGCGGGCGTGCTGGATCTCGGCTACGCCATGAGTTTTGCGATCGGCGGTTATGCCGCGGCTTTGCTTCGGCTTGATTTCATCCTTGTGGTTTTGATCAGCGCGGGGACGGCCGCGTTGTTCGGCTTGCTCAAAGGCGGGCTGGCAACGCGATTGCGCGGCGACTACCTAGCTGTCGCGACTCTTGCGCTTGGATTGGTGACCCAGCAAGTCATCATAAACGCGCCGACTCTGACCGGCGGTGCGAATGGACTCAGCTCCCTGCCGCCACCGCATCTTTTCGGACTGACGCTGGCCGCGCCGTCCGCACAGGTTTATCTCGTCTTTGGCTTTGTGCTTCTCGCCGCGCTGGCCAGCCGACGGTTGATCTCGTCCCGCACCGGCCGCGCCTGGATCGCCGCGTCAGAAGATGAAACCGCCGCCATTTCCTTTGGCGTGGATATGGCGCGTTATCGCTTGCTGGCTTTTGTGCTTTCATCCGGGCTGGCAGGAATCGCAGGCGCATTGTATGCCAGTGCGTATCGCTACATTGATCCCGACATGGCGGCCTTTCATGTTTCGGCCATGATGCTGGCGATGGTCATTCTAGGCGGCGCGGGCAGCGTCGGCGGGGCGGTGCTGGGAGCGATTCTGATTTACAGTTACGACAAAGTCATCGTCGGACAGTTGGCGGTCTTGATCGCTCTGCTCTGGCCGCAGGGTTTATACATTGGCATGGTTCCCGATATTCGCGGCACGAACTTTTTCAACTTTGGGATCGCGTTGTATCTGACGGTGTTGTGGAGGGCCAGGAGAAAATAACTTTAACGACTTTCTAACCGTCGATGGTCTTTTGTGCGTGCTATAATCTCGTCGTATGCTGGAGGTCTGAATGACAGAATACACGTTCACCATCTTGATTGAACGCCAGCCAGAGGGCGAATATCTGGTATCCGTACCCGCTTTGCCGGGCTGTTACACGCAAGGAAGCACGCTGGAAGAGGCGCGGCGGATGGCTGAGGATGCTATTCAGGCATATTACGCCAGCCTGCGCAAACATGGCGAGCCAATCCCTGTCGAACGACCAGCCGAGCAATTCATCGGTCAATTAAGCGTGATGATGGAGTCAACTTAATGCCGCGCCTGCCTACTGTCACTTCCCGTCAGGTCATTGCGGCATTGGAGAAGGCTGGCTGGAATCGTATATAAAGGATTGGGCGGTTTGCGACACTTTTTCGACCGAGGTTCTTGCACCAATTTTAGAAGAAAGAGTAAATGCAAAGGATGAATTAATGGGAATGACGCACTCACCAAATAATTGGGTTAGGAGAGCTGCTCTTGTGTCTTTGATTAAGACCGGGCCTACGTTTAAAAACAGAAAAGAATTACTAAAGGAAATTATTCCATTGTATAAAAATGAGAAAGATTCATTTGTTAGGAAAGCTGTTGTTTGGGCAAACAAGACTCTGGAAAAACAAATTGGGTAATTATGGTGCAACTTCTTTCCAATTAATCTTACGATAGCCGAGTTTGGTCGGGAAAAGCATAATCTGATCGGGAGCAAACTCAAATTGTTCCGATGGGGTTGCGGCGTTTGCCGCATCTCCCAAATCCCTCTTTAGAATTGCTCCGCCGTAAGCGGCAACCGAGCCCCGCACTTTAAGCTCCAGGGCTGA
>JAJYOH010000494.1 GCA_021796315.1 Chloroflexota bacterium | reverse complement strand
TGGCCGGGTGGCGGAGCGCCTGTATCCAGGTTTGAGTAATGTTGACGCCCTGCTCGAGGCTCCAGAGCGGGGTTTGCCTAAACTGGAATTGCTGTTGCAACGGCGGCTCATTGGGCAGCTGCGATCAGTCTTTACCGGCTATCCATTCAATATCAGCCTTCCATTGGCTTTTGTTTTGCTGAATGAGTTGGAACTCCAGGATCTGACTGTGCTCATAGGCGCCAAATCCACCCGGATGTCAAACGATAAATTCTTATCTTATCTCCTGATGGAAACGAATCCGGATAATGGCGCTGTCGTTTAGTCTGCCGAACCGAAAACATAATTTTAACTTTGCTTGGCGACCGTGGAGGTGAGATGTTTTTTCCGCAAGAAATGACTGAATTGGAATTAATTGTCCCAGAGAAGGATTTGTTACCTGTTACAAATGTTTTGGCGCGGCAAGGAGTTTTTCACCAGGTCGATTCCAGTTATTTAAGCTCACATGCAGGCAGCAAGGTGGGCAATTCTTGGAAGGAACATGCCTCCGCCTATGCCGCTCTCGAACGTCAGATCATGGTTACGATGCAGGCCCTGGCTGTCGAGGACGGCCCTCCGCCAGCCGACCCGGCCACGTTGATTAAGATCGAAGCAGTGCACCCGCTGGTGGAGCAAATTGAGCAGGATGTGAAGAATACCAACGACCAGTTGACGACCAGCAATAAGAAGCTGGAGCAGCTTCAAAATTATATTCGGCAATTGTTGCCAATTGCCGATATCGATATTGATATTAGTGTGCTGCAAAATCCCCGTTATATTTTTTCCATGTTGGGTATCATGCCGGCATCCAATTTGGAACGTCTCGAAACAAGCCTGGCGCGCATTCCCTATGTTTTGATGCCGCTACAAAAAGACCGCGATAATGCTGTCGTTTGGTTAACTGGAGCACAGCGCAATGCAGATATTCTGGAACGGGCAGCTCGCAGTGCGTATCTGAATCCATTTGAGTTGACGGACATACATAAAGGCACACCATCAGAAATTATCAAAGCGCTTAACCATAGCATCGAGAGCCTGGAACAGAATATCGAAACGCAGAAAACGAAAATTGCCCAACTGCATGCAACTTATGAGCATCAACTCCAGACGCTGCTCTGGCGTGTGCGGACGAGCCGCTTGCTTGCGGATGCCATGGGGCATTTCGGTAAACTTCAATATACGTACGTGGTGGTGGGCTGGGTGCCGTCTTCCAAACTGGAAACACTCGCGCAGGAACTTAAAAAAGCGTCTGCTAATATCCTGATTGATAGCAACCCGTTTAAGCGATTGGGCATGCAAAACCAGCACATCCCTGTTTCTTTGCAGAATCCCGGGATCCTGGGTTCGTTTCAACAGTTGGTAACTACTTATGGACGTCCGCGCTACGAGGAATTGGACCCGACCATTTTGATGGCAATAACCTTTCCCCTGCTTTTCGGGGCGATGTTCGGTGATGTTGGACATGGTTTGGTGCTGGCTCTATTTGGCTTGCTCCTGGCGAGCCGCAGGGTTCCCGCGTTGCGGGGCATGTCGGGCTTGGGGATTGTTGTAGCCGCTTGTGGTTTCTCAGCGACTCTGTTTGGCTTCCTGTATGGCAGCATATTTGGCTATGAGGATGTCTTGCGGGCGATTTGGATTCAGCCAATTCATCACATTACTCAGATATTGGGGATTGCAATTGGCGCTGGAATCATACTTCTCAGTTTGGGATTCCTGCTTAATATCCAGAATGCATGGCGCGCGCGCGATTGGGCGCGTCTATTTTTTGACCCAAACGGGGTTGCTGGTCTCACGCTGTATTGGGCGCTGTTGGGATTTGCGGCCGCAAGTTTTGTGCGCGGCTTTCCGGTGCCTAAATTGGTGTTCATGATTCTGGCGGCCGTTGGTGGTCTGGCGGTGATGTTCTCGGAGTTACTCAAACACTTGGTCGATGGACATCGCCCATTGTTTGAAGGCAGCCTGGGTATGTTCCTTTTTCAAGCGGCCGTTGAACTCTTTGAGAAATTAATAAGTTTCCTGAGCAACAGCCTGTCCTATGTGCGTGTCGGCGCTTTTGCCGTTGCTCATGCTGGTTTGAGTTCCGCCATCTTTATTCTGGCGACTCTTGTTGGACCAGATAAAGGCGTAGGTTACTGGATTGTGGTCGTCATAGGCAATCTATTTATCGTGGGCTTTGAAGGATTGATCGTTGGCATTCAAACCATGCGTCTGGAATATTACGAATTCTTTAGCAAATTCTTCATAGGAGGTGGGATGCCTTATGTACCCCTGACGCCCTTACCTGCTGGAGAAGAGTAATGATTAGTATTTAGCCCGGAACTTTTTGGTCGATAACAAACAATCGCCGGGTTGGAAATGTAAGAAAAGTTAAGAAAAAAATAAAACAGGAGATTTTTGTCATGCTGAAAATCGTTGTTGCAGTATTTGCGAGCATCATACCGATGATTCCGATCATAGTTTATTTTCTGTATCGGCGCTCGGACAATCCCACTGGTATCACGAGAAATCTACTGGTTGGGATGAAGGCCTTCAATATCGTGGTTGGATTGATGGCAACTGGGCTTGGACTTGTTTGGCTGGCATCGCCTTCGGCAGTAATGGCCGCTGGATTGCTCCCGCAGGCGGCGGCTGGTAGCGATCCTTATGCCTCGTTGGCAGCGGCGATCTCGACCGGTCTGGCTACTGTCGGCGCAGGTATTGCGGTCAGTGGTACAGGCGCAGCAGCGGTAGGGGCAATTGCTGAAAAGCCTGAAGCGTTTGGGCGTTCGTTGATCTTCGTTGGCCTCGCAGAAGGTATCGCAATCTACGGTCTGATTATCGCCTTCCTGGTTTTGAACCGATAGGCGTCCAATGAAGATCCTGGTAATTGGAAATGAAGAAGCAGTGTTGGGCTTTTCATTGGTCGGGGTGCATGGCAAGGTAGTTAACTCTGCCACGCAGGTAAACCAGGCGCTCGATGAAGCCTTATCGAATGCGGATGCCGGCATCGTCCTGGTAACCCAGGATGTAGCCGGACTCATCGAAGCCAGGATGGATCACCTTAAGTTGCGAAGCACGGTACCGCTGGTCGTGGAGATTCCGGGACCGAAAGGCGTTGGGGCGGATCAACCCTCCCTGAATGAAATTGTCCTTCGTGCAATTGGCGTAAAATTCTAAGTAATTTCCTTCCAGCGATCATTTGCTGAGAAAGATTGGATTGGGATGTGTCCTCATGAAATCAACGGATGAAGACATCAAAGTACTTTCCCGTGCGGTAATAAGCGATGCCCACACTGATGCTGAAGAAAGCCTGACAAGCGCCAGAACCAAAGCTGATGAGATCCGCAAACAGGCAATGGAACAGGCCGCAAGCGAGCGGGCCAGGGTGTTAGAGAAGGCTTCTGCGGAAGCGGAACGCGTTCGCAGTCAGGCGATTGCAACGACCCAATTGAAAGCGCGAACCATGCAATTGGAGCAACGCGAACAGTTGCTCGAAAGTGTCTTTGATTCGGCCCAGCAGAAACTATCCACTGTACAAAGAAGTACCGATTATGAAAAGACCGCGCATCTGCTTTTGCGGGAAGCCCTGGTTCAACTCGGCGCCAAAAAAGCCGTAGTTAAAGCAGACGAAGTAACTCGAAAGTTTTTCACGTCCAGCATAATTGATAAGATCGTAAAGGATCTGGGAATTCAGGTGATTATAGGTGAAGCACTTAAACAAGGTACCGGCGTGATCGTGGAAACAGAAGACGGTCATCGCCAATATGACAATACGCTTGAGACCCGCCTTCGACGAATGCAGGATACTCTTCGCTCCCCGGTTCATCATATTTTGATGGGAGAGTCTTTATGAGCGAACAGATCGGGAGAGTTACATGGATCAATGGGCCGGTTGTCCGCGCTCAGGGATCACGTCACGTAAACATGCTGGATCTGGTGGAAGTAGGCGAAGATCAACTGGTAGGCGAAGTCATTGGCATGGTGGGGGATGTCATCACCATTCAAGTTTATGAAGAAACATCCGGGATGCGGCCTGGAGCTCCAGTCTACACGACGGGCCTGCCGCTTTCGGTCGAGCTTGGCCCGGGCTTGTTACGCAGCATATTTGACGGTATCCAGCGACCGCTTCCGGTTATCGAGATGCGGACCGGATCCTTCATCAGCCGCGGAATGCATCTCGATTCGCTTTATCGAAAAGACCGCTGGGACTTCACTCCCAAACTCAAGGTCGGTGATAAAGTCAGCGGCGGAATGATTCTTGGCACTGTTCCGGAAACAGAGGCATTGGAACATCGGGTGATGATCCCGCCCAATGTGCGCGGGACATTGACATGGGTTGCACCAGCGATGCAGTACACCATCGATGAGCCGATTGCCCGCGTGCGCACCGACGCTGGCGAACAAGAATTGACCATGTTGCAGCACTGGCCGGTTCGAAAGGCGCGCCCTTATAAATCGCGCCAGGGAAAGGCTGAACCGTTGATCACGGGACAGCGCGTTTTGGACACATTCTTTCCTCTCGCCAAAGGCGGCACAGCCGCGATACCTGGCGCATTTGGATCAGGCAAGACGGTTACTCAACACAGCATTGCAAAGTGGGCAGACGCCCAGGTGGTTGTTTACATTGGCTGCGGCGAACGAGGCAACGAGATGACGGAAGTTTTGCAGGAGTTTCCTCACCTTATTGACC
>JAJYOH010000493.1 GCA_021796315.1 Chloroflexota bacterium | reverse complement strand
ATTCAAGAATGATATTGGCGAAGGCATCGATCACCCCCTCACAATTACGAACGACCAGGATGGGACAGGTATTGAGATAGGCTGCATCAAACCATCCGACAGAAAAACGCATCTCGGATGTATTTCGGGCAGAAAGCCATTCATCGCTGACATCATTCAGTTCGGACAAAAGCGACGGTGGATGCGGCGGATCGAACACCTCGGCTGTGTATCCCAGCCGCTTCATCTTATTGACCGAGGAGCGGATGCCTCTCATTTTGCCGCCTTCCAGCGCAAAGCCGCAAAGGTCAACGAGGCCCTCCAGTCCAATCTGGATTGCACTAAAGCCTGCCTTTTTATATATCTTAATATGATCCGGCAAGCATTGATAAAAAACCGGCAGCCAATCATTGAGCGAGCAAAAATATTTGAAGCCATCTATGCAATGCGCCAAATCACGATTGGGACCGATCGGATCGCCAAGCACCAAGGCGGTGCGTCCTTCGACAACATAAGAGATCACCGACCCGCCGGGACTAAAGTAAAACAATTTGTCGTCAAGCAAAGTGAAACGTGCCAACGATGTATGTCCGTACGTCTGGACGATTTCCCAAGCGCGCGCCCGTTCGGTTGGTGAGGCGCGATGACGCATCAATACCGGACGAATGAGCATGAGCAACGCGTAACCGGCTGTTACCACGCTGACAATATAAATTGAGTCCGAAAAATAACGGCCAAAACGAGTTGTGGAAGTGATGGGCTGGAGGCCGGGATCATAAAACTGGGTGAACATCACAACGGTTTGACGGAGCGCGGCCCAAAGTCCAAAGTTGACGCGGAAATGCCCATCGAGCAGAAAAAATCCGACGACGCCATAAGTCAGCGTGAAGGCCAGAGCCGCCAACAGAGTCAGGACTCCTTGCTGAACTGATGGCGGATCTGAACGAGCATGGAAGTGAGAACGGAAGACGATCAGGGCAACCAACAAAATAACGGCGAGCGTGGCCTCTTCATAGTCCAACCCTTTGATAATATGCGTGACGATGGATATCGCCAGCACCATCACAGTTAAGAACCAGGCCACGCGCTTGCGTCTCCACAGACTGGCCGCAAGCAGAAGCAAAGCAAAACCTGCAAGCGCTGAAGTCAGATGCCCGCCCTGTGCAACTTGAAGAGGTAGATATTCCTCGAGCATGACCAGACGCACCTTCATAGACGGCGTGACCGCCGAGAGGACGTTTACCACGCCCATCGCGGCGGTCAGCAAAGCAATGGCCCGAACACTGACTGCTTCCACAGAAAATCGGATGGAAGTAAATCTATTTTTCATTTTTTGAAAGACATGATTTTATTTTTTAGACCTGTATGCAAAATATAAATATTACGTCTTTGCGAGCCGCTGTTCATTGCGGCGAAGCAATCCCCTCTCAATTCGGGAGATTGCTTCGGGAAAAAACACCCTCGCAAAGACGTGAAAGAATTACATACATTATAGCTTTGGCAAAACTATGGATTGCTGTTTCTGGTATTTGCCTTTTTTGTCAGCATAGGAGATTTCACACTCTTCGTCTGCTTCAAAGAACAGCACCTGAGCCAGGCCTTCGTTGGCATAGATCTTGGCAGGCAGAGGCGTGGTGTTCGAAATTTCCAACGTGACGAAGCCTTCCCATTCCGGCTCGAACGGCGTGACGTTGACGATGATGCCGCAGCGCGCATACGTGGATTTTCCGAGACAGACCGTCAGCACTTTACGAGGAATACGGAAATATTCAACCGTGCGGGCCAGCGCAAATGAATTCGGCGGGACAATACAAACATCACCGATAAAATCCACCATGGATTTGGTATCGAAGTTTTTCGGGTCGACGGTAGCCGAAAAGACGTTGGTAAAAATTTTGAATTCATCCGCCACACGGACGTCATAGCCATACGATGAAACGCCGTAGGAAATCACGCCATTGCGGATTTGCCTATCTTCGAACGGTTCGATCATTTTGTGCTCGTGCGCCATCTTGCGAATCCAGTGATCAGGTTTGAGTCCCATATTTCTCCTTTTTGGAGTCAGCCAGCTTGCTGGCGTATTTCCAAGAGCAAGCTCTTGGACTCCATATAAGTTTTGGAGTCGGCCAGCGTGCTGGCGTATTTCCAAGAGCAAGCTCTTGGACTCCATATAAGTTTTGGAGTCGGCCAATTTGCTGGCGATTTTCGGGAGCAAGCTCTTGGACTCCATATAAGTTTTGGAGTCAGCCAACTTGCTGGCGATTTTCGGGAGCAAGCTCCCGCACTCACAATGATATACTCTGATTTATGGAAGACGTGTATAAAGTCTACCAACATAACCCGCCGCATTATTTTGTGCCAAATGCGATGTATATGGTTACGGGGGCTATTTTACACAAACAACACTTATTAAGCGAAGGCAAACGGAAGCAATTTATCTTACAAACCCTATTTGACCGAGCAAAATTGCTTGGCTGGAATTTGGAAGCATGGGCAATTTTGGACAACCATTACCATTTTATTGCTCAAGCCCCGGAGGACGCAACGTCTTTAGAGAAACTTATTCGACAATTTCACTCAATCACCGCAATCCAAATCAATCGTTGGGATGGCTCACCAGGCAAACAAGTTTGGTACAACTACTGGGATTCGTGCCTGACTTACGAAAAATCATATCTGGCAAGGTTGCATTACGTACATATGAACCCGCTCAAGCATGGGCTGGCAGAAAACCCAATCGAATATCCATTTTGCAGTTACAAATGGTTTATCGAACAAAGCAATAGTGATTTAAGGGAGCAAGTTTTCAGCCAGCCAATCGATAACATAAAAGTGTTTGACGATTTTTAATTTGGAGTCAGCCAGCTTGCTGGCGTTTGGCTGAACAAGCTCAGTGCAGGAGCAAGCTCCTGCACTCCAAATCCTTAAACTCCGCCGCGTTCTTCCATCGTCTTGCGGATTTCTTTCTCGATCTTATCGGCCTTCTTTTCCAACTCTTTCAATTCCTTCAGCATCTTCTCCCCTGCCGATTTATCAGCCAGTGAATTCAAATTAATGCGGACGTTATATCCCGCGGCCGTGATCGCGGCACGCGCCATGGCCGCACCAGACATCGCGTCGCTGATGGCGTTCAAGTTGGCATCCTTCACCAGCATCCCGGCCAGCTCCATCACCTTGACCGCGTCCTGGACTGTATGAAGCGGAACATGCGCGGCATTTATAATCGCCATCTGGATGGCGGCTTTACGCGCTGTCTGTTGTTCTTCGGTTTCCTTTGGCAGTTTGAACGCGCCCATCACAGCTTCAAAAGCCGAAGCGTCATCATCCACAGCGTTGGTCAACTCCTTGCGAAGTTCACCTGCTTGTACGCGAATGGCCTGCATCTCGGCTTCGACCTCGGCATATTTCTTTTTGCCGATCGTCAGCCCGGCCACCATCTCGGCCAACGCCGCGCCCAACGCACCCGCGTAAGCCGCAACAGAACCTCCGCCCGGAGCGGCCGTCGAAGCCGCGACTTCGGTCAGGAAACTGGGTTGAGGCTCATGATTATTTTTACTGACCGAGTCCGGCGTGTAAAGACGCAACTCAAGAATCTGTTCAGGAGAAAATGCGTCGAGTTGTGTGTACCAAACCGCGGCATCGGTCAGCGCTTCCTGCGGGATCAACCCGATCAGTTCGCAATGATGAACGCCCACGCCGTAACGTTCAGCTTCGCGGCGGACAAATTCAACTACGCGCGCGATCGGTGTCTCGCGGAAATTCGTCAGGTTCATCGAGACCTGAGCGCGGCCGTCCACTAAAAGTCCCAGCCCTTTTACGTATCTAAATCCGCCCGACGATTGCCGCACGGCTTTGGCGATCTTCTTGGCGATGTCCACCTGGTCGGTCGTCAAATAAACGTTGAAGGCGATCAGCGGAGAGCGCGCGCCGATAACGGTTGCACCGGCGGGTCCCATTTTTGCGGGACCATAATCGGGCCTGCGCTCGGGATTGGATTCGATCTCGGCCTTGATGCCTTCGTATTGACCCTTGCGGACATTTTCCAGATTCGTTCGTTCGGGACGTGAGGCGGCCTGCTCGTACAAATAGACCGGGATCTGCAACACGCGGCCCACCCGCTCGCCCAAACGTTTCGCCATTTGGACGCATTCATCCATGCTGACGCCTGAGATCGGGACGAACGGCACGACGTCGGTTGCACCCATGCGCGGATGCGCGCCGGTGTGCTTGTTCAGGTCGATCAACTCGGAGGCGGTTTGGATGGCGCGAAAGGCGGCTTCCTCGACAGCTTCGGGCGGACCGGCGTATGTGACGACCGTGCGATTGTGATCGAGATCGGATGAACGGTCCAGCAGGCGCGCGCCTTCGACGGATGTGATGGCCGCCACGATCTGGTCAACGATCTCGGGCCGGCGCGCTTCGGAAAAATTGGGGATACATTCGACAAGTTGGGTCATGGGGGTTTGGGAGGGGTTGAATTAAAGGATAGGGTGATTATACTTTGAGTTGAGAACATCAAGCAATTTTAGAAACTGTAGTATGCACGCACACCTGCCCCGGCCGGGCGGTGCTAGGGAAACATGTCAGGCAAGTTGCTCCTTGCGCCGGGGACGGCGGATAGAGCACAAGTTACTGACAAACTTTGAGTGTTCCCAAACTGTTTGTGGCAGCCGAATTATCCCCAAGATCGTCCGGGGTTATTATCAAA
>JAJYOH010000492.1 GCA_021796315.1 Chloroflexota bacterium | reverse complement strand
GATATTGGGAAAGAGATCGGGGAGGTTTTCCGTTCTCTCCGCTGAAGTTTTGGAAGAAATACGGTCTGAATCAAAAAAAGGACAGTTGTTAGGGGACAACTGTCCTTTTTTCCTGCCTGTTTTTACTGCTGAAGAGCCTCAGCCACCCTTTTGAGCCGCGTACGGGCTTCGTCCGCCACTTGCTCGAGCGCCGGGTCCTGAATGAAGTGGGTCATTGACATCGGGTCGATGATGTTGACCACGATCGCATTGCCTTCCTCGTAAACGATGACATTGCAGGGCAGGAGCAAACCCACCTCGGGCCAGGCGGTCAATGCCTTATGCGCCAGGGGAGGGTTGCAGGCTCCGAGGATGGCGTACTTTGGAAAGTCGGCATTCAATTTCTTTTTCATTGTGTCTTTCACGTCGATGCTTGTGAGCACGCCGAAGCCCTCGGCCTTGAGCGCTTCGGTCACTTTTTCTAGTGCGGTTTCATACGGTAGTTTAAGTGTTGATTTGAATCCAAGTTCGGACATACGGGCCTCCAGCGTTTGTGAACATTAGTAATGTGCCTTTTGGATGAATGCCGGGGGAAAAAGTTGCATAACATCACTTTTTCTCTTTGCTTTGAGATGCGTCGCATCTATCCAAATAAGATGTATCGACCCATAAGCGCATTTTAATTTTCTCAGTGTAAACTTGGACGATGACAACCCATACTGAAATCAAAAACATGGAGAACGAAAAATCAAAATTCCCAACCCATGGTTTATTCGGGTTGGGCCTGGTCATCATCTTCTGGGTTCTCAACTGGACGTTGACAGGTCCGCGCACGAACTGGGGCTTCTTCCCGTTATGGCTTGGCTATTGTCTCGCCATGGATGGCCTGGTCTTCTGGCGCACCGGCACGTCCCTGCTCACGCGCAGTCCGCGAAAATATATCGGCCTGTTCCTCGTCTCTGCGCCGGGCTGGTGGATCTTCGAACTGCTCAACCTCCGCACACAGAACTGGACTTACATCGGCGCGGAATTATTCTCGCCGTTCCAATATGTGTTTTGGACAACTTTGAGTTTTACGACTGTCATTCCGGCAGTGTTCGGGACTGCGGAATTCTTCGCCAGCTTCGACTTCCTCAAACGCCTCAAACCCGGACCTGTGATTGGTACCGATAAAATAACGACAGCCGCCTTTTTCATCCTCGGCTGGCTGATGCTCGCCCTGATGTTGGTCTGGCCGAATATATTCTTTCCGTTCATCTGGTTTTCCATCTACTTTATCCTGGAGCCGATCAACGTCTGGCTGGGGAATCGTTCGCTCGCACAATGGACGGCGAAAGGGGACTGGCGCCCGGTCATTGCTTTATGGCTGGGCGTCCTGCTGACCGCCTTCTTCTGGGAAATGTGGAATTACTATTCTTTCCCGAAATGGGTCTACCACGTGGGATGGGGCGGCTGGCTGCACATCTTTGAAATGCCCGCGCTTGGCTATGGCGGTTATCTTCCCTTCGCTCTTGAGCTATCGGCGATCTATAACTTGATTACCGGATTCTCTGGCGATAAGTCAGGCGATTATGTAAAGGTGAATCCTGACTGATGTATACTGGATTTGCGCCGGGTCTGGCCGATGTCTGATGCATCTAGTTGAGCAAATCCTGTCCGATTGAATTGAACATTCGCCTAATCGAATTCCGCGTTGTTTTAAATTTGCACGCCAGTGATCACCCGGCCTGGCCGAAACGAATTTAGAAGTTAATCGTAAAAGTTGCTATATGTGGCTTTTATTGTTGGAAAGGAGAACATTATATGTACCCGCTGTTTGTTTCGAATCGCGCTGCTTCATTCGTCTTTGCTGCGGCTTATATCATCTGGTTTCTGCCTGAGTTGATCTCATCCTTTACCAAAAATGCCGGGCGTAATGCCCAACTGAACGACCGCAATTCAAAGTTCGCTGTCATTGGAGGAATCTGGATCGGCGCCTTCATTGGTTTTTGGTGCGCCTTCGCTGTCCGACAGTTTGCCATATCTTGGGGCCGCACATTTCTCTTTGCGGCTGGCATCATTCTGATTCTGGCTGGCGCGGCTTTTCGCTGGTACGCTGTCAGCGTGTTGGGTAAATACTTCACTTTGCAGGTTGCCATCCAACCCGGCCAGACTGTTGTTGAGAACGGCCCCTATCGTTTGATCCGTCATCCATCCTATACCGGCTCGTTGATGAGTTTGCTGGGACTTGGCCTGGTTTTGTCCAACTGGTTGAGCTTGATCGCTATTTTGCTTTTTACCATTCTCGGATACAGCTATCGCATTTGGGTGGAGGAGACGGCGCTGGTCAATGCTTTGGGCGAACCTTATCGCGAATATATGAAACGCACCAAACGCATCATTCCTTTCATCCTTTGAATTTAAAAGATCCTCGCTTCTGAATTTCCCCGCAGACGGAAGTTTTTTCGTTATACTTCCTGCATGGAACTCTCTGCCGTCATTCATTTGTTGGGCGACATTCTCGGTGATGTTATTTGTGAACTTGAATCGCCGGGGTTGTTCGCAACGGAAGAACGCATTCGCGTTGCCGCGAAAGATCGTCGGGGTGGAAAGGCCGATGCGGCGCGCCAGCTTGAAGCGCAGGTCGAAGCGTTAAACGTCAACGAAGCGCGCGCCATTGCGGCCGCATTCACCACCTATTTTGATCTGGTCAATCTTTCGGAAGAAGATCGCCGCGTGCGCCAACTGCGCGAACGTGAAAGATCGTTGTATCCCAGACCGCTGAACGAATCCATCAGCGCGGCCATTGCCGAATTGAAACAACAGGGCGTGACGGCTGAACAGATCCAAACCTTGCTTGATGGACTTTCGATTGAGCTGGTGTTGACCGCGCATCCAACCGAGTCGCGCCGCCGGACTGTGATCTCGAAAATCCAGCGGCTGGCGCGTCTGCTCGATGGACTTTCAGACGAAGAAAATTTGCCTTATCAGCGCAATAAAATTCTCGCCTCCATTCGGGCAGATGTCGCCGCGCTCTGGCTGACGGATCGTCAGCGCACTGCGCGGCCCGCTGTTACCGATGAAGTTCGCACCGGATTGCATTTTGTCGAATCTGTTTTTTGGGATGCCCTGCCCGCGCTTTACGATGACCTTGATCGCGCGCTCGCATCTTATTATCCCGAAGTCGGCGCGCCGATCAATTGGCTTCGCCTCGCTTCGTGGATGGGCGGCGACCGCGATGGCAATCCGAATGTGACTCACAAGGTCACTGCTGAAACGCTCCGTTTGCATCGCGGACTTGCGGTGGAAAAGCACCGTCATATTTTGCAGGACCTTGCGCGCCGACTCAGCATGAGCAACCGCCTCCTGCCGCCTCCGCCCGAACTTGCCGCGTGGATCGAAGCGCAGCGTCCGATTCCGCCGCATGTTGCCTACATCGAAGAACGGTACGCTGCCGAGCCGTATCGCCTTGTGTTGTCGCTGCTCTCTGCTGATCTCGCTGGCGCTTCGCGTGATGACATGGCTCTTCATTTGCTCGAACGTGAGTCTCACCAGGCTCGTATCACTGTAGACGATTTACTCAAGCCTGTTGAAGTCATCGCCGCGCATTTGCCTGCGTCGCTTGCGCACGATGAAATCCAAAATGTTCGCCGCCAATTGGAAATCTTCGGCCTGCATTCGATGCGTCTCGATATCCGCGAAGAATCAACTCGTTATAATTCCGCGCTTGCCGAGGTTTTGCGCGCATTGAATCTTGTGGATAATTTTTCGGCGATGAGTGAAGACGAAAAGCTCACGCTTCTTGCCCGACTTTTATCTGCTCCACTTCCCGAACTTTCATCTCGTCCCGGGATTACTTCCGCCACCTCCGAAACCTGGACTTTGTTCCAACTCATCGCGCGCGTCCGAAATGTTTATGGTGCGGAATTGCTCGGCCCGCTTGTGATCTCCATGTGCAAATCGGCCTCGGACGTTTTGAGCGTGCTCCTGCTTGCCCGCTGGACGGGTTGTGATTCTGGCCTGCAAATTGTCCCGCTGATCGAAACCATCGAAGACTTGCAGGATGCTCCATCCATCCTGAAAAAACTTTTTACCCTGCCGGTTTATCGCGAACATCTCGCCACTTGCGATAACGCGCAGATGGTGATGATCGGTTATTCTGACAGCAACAAAGATGGCGGTTATGTGATGGCGAATTGGTCCTTGTATCAGGCGCAGGAACAGATTACCGAAGTTGCCCGCGCTCACAATGTGACCCTTACCATCTTTCATGGCCGCGGCGGGACGATCGCGCGCGGGGGAGGTCCCGCCAATCGCGCCATTCGCGCCCAGCCGGCTGGGAGTATCAATGGCCGCTTTCGTCTCACTGAACAAGGCGAGACCATCGCGGCGCGCTATTCCAATCCCGAACTTGCCCATCGTCATCTTGAGCAAATTGTCCATGCTGTTTTGCTGGCCTCCTCGCCTGTCAAAACTCAACCGGAAACTCCTGCCGCGTGGCGGGCAGAAATGGATTCAATATCGGCAACAGCGCGCAAGGTTTACCGTCATTTGGTGTACGAAACGCCGGGTTTCATCGAGTTCTGGCAGGCGGCGACTCCGCTGGATGAGATCAAACGTTTGCACATTGGCTCACGTCCCGCCGCGCGCACGCAAAGCGGCGAAGTCTCAAAGATCCGCGCCATCCCGTGGGTCTTCTCGTGGATGCAAAGCCGCTTCAACCTGCCCGGATGGTTTGGTCTCGGC
>JAJYOH010000491.1 GCA_021796315.1 Chloroflexota bacterium | reverse complement strand
CATCTCGCCCGCATTGGAAGTGCGCTCATTACAATCTCCTTTGATGTTGGTTAGCGGGATCGGTCGTCTATTATGGCACACATTTCCATGTGTGCAGGCTTGCTCAAATAATAGCCTTCACTTGCGCAGGTGCGACAAAGCGTCAGGCCGTTGGAATAAACTTCCCGCTCGTTGATGATCTCTTCTCCGCACTGGTTGCATTTAACCAGCATCCCCGGCCTGCTAAGGATGGCTTCCAGAGACGGTTGGAGGGTCACTTCCTGAAAGCGGAATAATTCGTTTTCAGGCATGACTTGATAACCTTCCAGTTGGGCGAAGTAGTGGCGTTTTTCGTGTGGGGCATAAAGCAACGCGCGCTGACGCACATCCAATGCGGGCGAGATGCGGACCGAGTGCCCGGTTTTTACGTTGATAAAAGTAGCGGCGATCTTGCCCATATCATTGACGCGCAATGTGCGATGGCCGACGGTTGCGCCGGTTGAAACTTCAATCCCATCTGCAAAGCAACTGTCAGTCTCGACAATGATCAATGCATTCATTTTTGTGATGGGAGCATTGACTCCTAAAATATTCAGTCCCGCCAAACCCATACGGACACCTAGAACTTGTCGCGGGCAAAGATGGCTGTGTCGGCTGGATGAAAGTTCAAGCAGGTTGGATAGATTTTGAATCATGGAATTCTCCATAAATTAATCGGTGTGCAAAACAAGAGCGCCGTCTGCCTTCAATTCGATGCGGAGTTGGCGTAAAGGTTTCATTGCCGGGCCGCGTTCGACCGTGCCGTTTGGATCAAAACGTGAACCGTGACAGGGACAGGCAAAGCCGTCCGGGTTTTGCTCAACTGTGCAGCCGAGATGGGTGCAGACCAAACTCAGGGCCGAGAATCCAGCCTGGTTGTGGATGAGAACGGCCGGAACGTCGGGAAGAAGCGTGCGTGAATTCAGCGGGTATTTGGAAGCCGGTCCTAAATCAAATTCTGTTTTGGGCGGCGGCTCAGTTTGGTAATCCAAAAAACGAAATAAAGCGCCAAGCCCCAACAGACCGCTGGCAGTCAGCAGGGCAGTGGTGGTGAGTTTCAAAAAATCGCGTCGGGTTGGGTTGGGCATTTTATCTCTGGACCGAGTGGCATTCATGGCAATAAGCCGATGATTGATCCTGTCCGTTTTGGGTGCAGTGACTACCCATGACAGGTTTGAAAGTGAATACCTGTTTGGTGGCTTTGCCCACGAGTTGATAGGTTCCATCGGGCAGGACGCGCGTGTTCCAAAGCGGTTCGCCTTTATCCGTGATGAGGATCGTATCGCCGAGTTGTAAATTGACAACCGGGTTGAGTCCCGCCAGGCGAAAGGCAATGTCGTTTGGATCGGTCAGTGTTTTTGTGAGCGGCAATTGTGTGGGCGTGCCGTGGCAGGTTTGGCATTGGATGTATTGGATATCTGTTTTCTTGGAATAGATTTGTCCATCGCCCATGGCTTCGGTGCTCGTGTGGCAATCCACGCAGTCGAGCGTGTATTCGCATTTCGTGAATTGGGCAATGGGTTGGTAATAATTATGCAAACGGTCAGTGGGTAAATCAGTGCGCTCGACAAAAGTCATCGTGCGCAGGTCGTAATTGCCACGGTTGTGGCAGGTATTGCATTGCGTGTACGGGATGGCCGTTGTTAATTTATGGATCTGGCCTTTGGGGAACGAGTCAATGTTTGGAGTGTGGCAGGCCGCGCAACCAGTTAAGCGGTCAAATGATTCTCCCGCGGGCGGTGTGGCGTTGATGTGGCAGGTCAGGCAATTAGTACCGAACTTCTGAATCAGCGGATTCGTTTCTGTTGCAGGGTCGAAGGCCTGCAGCGAGACGTTGTTTTTATCTGTGACAGGAAAGATGCCGAGTTGCGCTTTCAAATCGGGTTGCGCGCCGAATGTGTAGCGGATATTTGCAATTGCCCCGGCATAAGTGGATTGGATGCTGGTCATCACACGCTGGATGTGGTCTTGATTCTGCGCTTCGCTACCGGAATGACAGTTGCTTCCGCCACACGAAGCTTGGACAACCAACAGGTCGGACGGGTTTGCTCCACCGCGCATGGTGCTGTGCGCCAGATCAGCGTTCAATGCCAGCCGTTCGCCGCCATGACAGATCACGCATCCGAATGTTTTCACCGGATGCGATGGACTGATCTCCTGCAAGTCGCTGTGACAGGTAAGGCAGTATTCCACCTGTCCGGTTAAAGTTGGCGTCAGGGCGATTGGTTTCGGACCGCGAGAAGTCCACCACCATGTCACCAATAAAGCGACCAATAAAATTGCAGAGGCGATACCGATAATTCGACGCATGATTTTACGAGGATAGGCTGGCCCACAAAGTCAGTAGAATAAATAGCAGAAAGATAATTCCCAGCGCGATTTGAGCCAGTCGATTGGATTTTGGGAACCAGCGTCCCCATTCGTTTTGTGCCGGCTTTGGAAAAATATAAGGGATTAAAACCAGCACAAGCAGCACAACAATTGGAATCAACACGCCCCAGAAAAACGGGTCGCCCCATTTGAGCATTTGCTGCACCCATAGAAAAAACCAAGGTGCGCGCGCCGTGCTTGATAATGCAGTTGTTTCTGTAAACGGCGGCGCAATGGGAGCCGGGACAAAGGCTGACAACAAGATCAGTGCTGCGCCACTGAAAAGCATGGCTAATACTTCGCGACGCACCAATTCATTTCGGCTGATGCGTTCGTTGTCAGTTCGCAAGTTTGGCGGGGGAATGGCAATCCCGCCGTCGCGGCGGACGCGGAAGGCGTGCCAAATCATCAGGATAACGGTGGCAACCGTCAAGCCGAAGATGTGCCAGGCGTAGAAACGGATCAGGGTGGGCAAGCCGATCTGGGTCCCGCCGGTGGCGAGAACGTAGAAGAAGTTCCCGATGAGTGGAATCGTCTTTAGTAAATTCGTCCCGACCACGAGCGCCCATTGAATTCCCTGATCCCAGCGTAAAACGTAGCCGGTGAAGTCGAGAAGAATGGAAAGAACAAATAATGAAAGACCGAGCAAGTAGTTGAAGCGGCGCGGCGGCGCATAGGAACCTGTAAAAACGATGCGCGCCAGGTGGATGGCGGTGACAATCAGTAAAAGCTGCGCCGACCAGAAATGAATGTTGCGCAGCAATCCACCGAAGGGCACAAGATAGCTGATGGTTTGAATTGATTGCGCCGCGTCTGCAGGGGTGGGGATGTAGTAGAACATTTCCAATGCGCCGGTTGTGACCAACACTAAAGCCAGGAAAACCGCTGTTCCGCCCGCGCCGAGGGTGTAGCGCCAGCGCGATTGTTTAGCCGGGATGGTCGGCGGATGTAGGTGATGGAAAAATGACGGGCGCATGGCGGAATTATAGCCGAGATAAAAACGCTCCCTGAAAGGAGCGTTTTTTATTCTATTGGAATTAATCACTTGCTCCGCTTGGTTTTGCGTTCTGTTGCGGTGCATGTTCGTGCTCGTCTTCAAAGATCGGCAAATATTTGATGGCGAGTCCAAAGGCTATGATGCCTGCCGAGAAAATTCCGAGCGAGATGGAAACTTCCGGAAGTGAAGGGAAGTAAAGAACGTTATTCGCCATGAATGTCGGAATGTAGGTGATCGGGTCTGGGTGTTTTACGGCGAACCAACTCACATTGAAACGATTCAGAATCATGCCGAGCAGAAGAATGATTGAACCCGTCAATAATGCGTTGGCGTTTTGGCATAGACGTTTGATCGAAAAAAGAATCATTGGAACGATCACTCCGACTACGATCTCCGTCCAGAACAGAACACTCATTAATCCGCTATTGAACATATATTGAAGATCGTTAGCAACAGTGAGTTGGACGAATCGTACGATCAGATAAATTCCCAAAACGAACGGAATGATCATACCCAATTTCTCAAGCAGATGGATTTCGAGTCCGCGATGGAAGTAGCGGGAACTGAGCGAGGATTCAAAAATGGTCATGCCTAATGCGATGGCTATCGAAGAGATAAAGAATAAAATGGGTAGAATGGGCGTCCACCATAGTGGATATAACTTTGCCGGTTGAATAAGCAATAACGCGCCGAGTGAGCTTTGGTGCAATGTCGAGATGGTTGCCCCAAGAATTACCAATGGTTTCATGAAACGCTTGATCGTGTCGGCTGGTTTTTGCAACCCAAATTTTTCAAGGACGGCTGGAGCAAACTCGGCTGCCATGATGGTTGAGTAAATCATCACGTACAAACCGATTGCCAGTAGGAAAGAAGTGAAATTTTGGTAAATAAAATAGTGCCAAATGCGTTCAGGATGTCCCAAGTCCACCAGAAGTGCGATCACTTCCATGATGTAGCCGAGTAATCCTGTGAGTAACGTTGGCCTGACTAGCGGACGGAATTCTTCGAGCTCAAGAATATATACCATTGATGTGAGCACAAATGCGCCGCTGCTAATGGCGATCCCTGTGAACAAATCAAAGCTGACCCAAAAGCCCCATGGATATGCGTTGCTCAAGTTACTGATAGGTCCAATCCCATACATGTAACGGATCATGGCAACAATAAAAGCGGTTGCTGCCAATACCAACAGAACAATAACGAATGGGCTCAAGCGGAGACGTTGATTGATGACGAGTTTTAGTTTCATTTGGTCTCCTCTTTTGTTTCTTCGGCGTTGGCAAGTTGTTTGGCCGCAGCTTCCTTCTTCTGATTGTAGTTATGCACACCGA
>JAJYOH010000490.1 GCA_021796315.1 Chloroflexota bacterium | reverse complement strand
TCATGAAAAGCGAAAAGACGGATCCGGGAAAAAAATTATCTTTTAGTGATCTCCAAGGATATTTCTTATCAGCCTCTAATAATTCAAGAATGGAAACGGCTTTGGGAATTTTTTTCTGGGCTGTCATTTTGGTTGTCGCAGGTTGGCTTTTCTATTTTGCCATCGTTACAATCGTTATGCCCTACCAGATCGAATACCGTGAGGGTGCAGCCCAGGTTATGACCCAGATCCTGTTGAATGGAGGCAATCCATTTTCCTCCGAGAATCAACCGCTGGCGTTCAACAATTACGGGATTACATACAATCTGGTGGTACTGCCGCTGGCCGCCCTGTTTGGGAACACGCTTCCTGTATACCGAATAGTGACTTTCCTCTTCCTTATTTTTTCATGCATCCTTATCTTCCAAACGATTTTCAAATTTAATCGGAATGTTATCTTTTCTGTCGCAGGCGCTATATTCGTTTTGATGGGAGCGGCAAGCAGAGGCGGCAACGGCGCTTTTCCGTCTGCAATGGGGGAATTCCTCTTTCTCGGAGCGATTCTAATTCCTGCCCTCCGGTCTTTCGATCTTTTCGCTTTGTGTCTAAGCGCCGTTTTGTGCGTGATCGCATATTATACAAAGCCTTATTTTGTGCTTTCTTTTGGCATTGTTGCCAGTTATCTGTTTGTTTTTGTGTCTAAGAAGAAAGGCCTGCTCTACAGTTTTCTATTTGTATTTCTTTGTGTTTTCTCGTATCTTCTTGTTCGCTATTTCTACAAATACTATTTTATTGATACCGTTGTCAGCAATTTACACCAAACTAGTGATGCCTCGTGGGGGCACGTATCGGATCAGCTGCTGGAATCTGTCCGGGAATTCTATCCAAGTATTATTTTAGCTGCGGCGATGCTGTTGCCGAGTCTTACAAAACTTCGTTTGAGAAATATTTCGACCAAAGAATTATTTTCCCGCCTTGATTTTCTGAGCATGGATCGACCACTTGTTGCTCAACCGCTAAATTACTTTGCCTGTGTCTTTGTGTTTTCTTTCTCAACATTCATCTTGATTCTTGGCCAAAATGCCGGCAGCTATATGAATTATTTTTATCAGATCGTGCTCCCGCCGTTCTATCTGGTGCTGTTTCAAAGCATCAAACCCGCGAGCCGGCTGGGTTTGATCTCGTTTTTCTTGATTATGATTAATATAGTGTCGTTCGGCTGGTTCCGGTTTAATCCCCGCTTTTTGCAGCAAGCATATTCAAATGAATGGGCGACTCTCTACCAATATGTAGACGGGTCAAAGCAGGTCTTGAATACTCCTATCATAACATCAGAATTAGTTAGAGTTGGCATCGTACCGGTCGATTCTGGGCAAACCGAATATTATTATGAGTTAAAGCCTTATGCAGACAATAAATTACTCGGCCCGAATTACGATGTAGTGAAGCAACATGGAACAACCTATAAAAACTTGGTGCGTCGTTCAATGGTAAACGCTGAATATAGCTATATCATTATAAAAGCGGGCGATCACATCTTTATGACAGGTGATAGGGCCAAATACTATTCTTTGATTCAAACACTTACAATTCCTATGCCCCAAGTGGATCAGCAATGGAATGTGGAGATTTGGAAGCCGATCAACCTGAATTCAAAGCCATAGTTTGCTGTTCAATCACGCGGCATTAATAAAAGATTCAAGGATGATACACAGCACAAAATGTTGACCGAATAACTGATCTCGCAAACCTATTGCCTATCCATGCAGGTAGTCGAACATCCCTTTCTGAATATGCTGCTAATGTTGCCAGTGTCAGGAAAATAAAAAGCTGCTTGACTTATGTTTTCTCAACGCGTATAATCGTTGAAACATCAGGAGTAGTATGTGGCTAGTAACCTGATAGAGAAGGAGACATTTAGTGGAAGTCTCCGCAGGAAATCGCCGCTGAAGTCGCCTGAAATGACTGCCGAAGAAATCTTCAGGAAAGTAGACCGGCACGGGAATGCCCGTTACAGCATGGACTGATGAACACGTCAGTTACCGAGTGCGCCGCATAAAACGGCGAATTGAGGTGGTACCGCGAAGTTCACGCTTCGTCCTCTTGTTGGACGGAGCGTGTTTTTTTATTTACTCGAAAGGAAGAACGATGAAAATAAAACCCATCCTCCAATCTCAATATCTTGCTTCGCTAGCCATGCTGAAACAAGCGATCACGAAATGTCCACCTGCGGCATGGGATAACCCGCAGGACAAGGACAGGTTCTGGTTTGTCGCTTATCACACACTTCGTTATGCCCACCTGTACTTGAAAACACAGAACAAGGGTTATGTCCGTTGGGAAAAATGTCGGCATTCCCAACAGGGCGTCTCGTTTTCGAAAGAGGAAATTCTTGAAAGACTCGCGATCGTTGAGCGGGATGTTGCCGAGCAAATCCCCTTGATGGACCTCGATGGCAAATCCGGGTACGCTGGGTTTCTCGCAAACAAATTGGAATTGCAACTTTACAATATCAGACACATCCAACAGCACACTGGCGAACTCTATGAAAGATTAAGCACCCGCAACGTGAAACTTACCTGGATGTCGCAGAGACACAAGGAGAAGAAATGACCAAACACGAATTACCCAAAGCTTATGATTTCAAAGCCACCGAGTCTCGCATCTACGAGATGTGGGAAAAGGGCGGTTACTTCAAGCCGCACAACGATCCGAACAAACCGGGCTTTGACCAAACGATCGAGCCGTTCGTAATTTCCATCCCGCCGCCTAATGTAACCGGCGAACTGCATCTCGGCCACGCCATGTTTGTCAGTGTCGAAGATCTGATGATCCGCTATCACCGCATGAAAGGCATTCCCACTCTGTGGGTGCCCGGCTCCGACCACGCGGGCATTGCCACGCAACTCATGGTGGAGCGCGATCTGCTCAAGACCGAAGAGGTCACGCGCGAGGAACTCGGCCGCGAAAAATTCATCGAGCGCACGTGGGATTGGAAGAAGAAGTACGGAAGCATTATCACGAATCAGATTCGACGGCTTGGCGCGTCGTGCGATTGGGAGCGCGAACGCTTCACTTTGGACGAGGGGCTGAGTCGGGCAGTCCGAGAGGCTTTTGTGCGCCTCTACGAAAAAGGACTCATCTATCGCGGACCCCGTTTAATTAACTGGTCGCCGGGCTTGAAGACCGCCGTCTCAGATCTCGAAGTGGAATACAGCGAGGAAGCAGCAACGTTGTATTACTTCAAATACATGCTCAAAGATTCCAAAGAGTTTATTCCCGTCGCTACGATTCGACCCGAAACAATTCTCGGTGATACCGCTGTGGCCGTTCATCCTGACGATGACCGCTACAAAAAACACATCGGCAAAACCATCATCGTGCCGATCATCGGACGCGAGATTCCCGTCATCACAGATGAATACGTCAGCATGGAATTTGGCACGGGCGCATTGAAGATCACACCGGGTCACGACCCGAACGATTATGCCATTGCGCAACGCCACAATTTACCAATCATATCGGTGCTGGATCAGGCCGCGAAAATGAACGAAAACGGCGGCCCGTATCAGGGTCAGGATCGATTCGATTGCCGCAAAAATTTGTGGGCTGATATGAAGTCTGCCGGTCTGGTCATCAAGACTCAACCGTATACCACCACCATTCCGCGCTCACAACGCGGCGGCGAGATCGTCGAGCCGATGATTTCGACTCAATGGTTTGTAAAAATTGAGCCACTTGCCAAAGCTGCGCTTGAGGCCGTGAAGGATGGACGAATCAAAATCGTGCCAGAGCGATTTGAGAAGGTGTATTACAACTGGCTTGAGAACATCAAAGATTGGTGCATCAGCCGCCAGCTTTGGTGGGGACACCGCATCCCGGTTTGGTATTGTCCGGATGGACACATGACCGTGGGCCGCGCCGACCCAACCGAGTGCGGCACTTGTCAATCAAAGGATTTGACGCAGGACGAAGATGTATTGGACACGTGGTTCTCGTCCGGCTTGTGGCCGTTCTCGACGTTGGGCTGGCCCGATGAAACGCCGGACTATAAATATTTTTATCCGACATCATACATGGAAACAGGCTATGACATCTTGTTCTTCTGGGTAGCTCGCATGATCATGGATGGCCTGGAATTCACGGGGCAGATTCCATTTCATGCTGTGTATCTGCACGGCCTGATCCGCGACGAGCACGGGCGCAAGATGTCGAAGACCTATGGCAACGTGATTGATCCATTAATTGTCATGGATGATTTTGGCACGGACGCGCTGCGCTTCACTTTGCTCGTGGGTTCGACTCCCGGCAACGACATGAACTTGTCCGTCAAGAAAGTGGAATCGAATCGCAACTTCGCCAACAAATTATGGAACGTGGGAAGGTTTGTGATCAAGGCCATCGCTTCGTTCGACGACGGACGACAAACCACAGACCATGGTCTATCGTCCGCCGTTCGTGGTCAAGATTGGACGCTGGCCGACAGTTGGATCTGGGCCCGCATGGAACAACTCATCCGCAATGTGGAACGTCTCTTCCAGACTTTCCAATACGGCGAAGCCGGACGCCAGATCTATGATTTCTTCTGGTCTGATTTTGCGGACTGGTACGTGGAAATCGCAAAAGGACAGATGGCAAAAGACAATACTCGATATTCGACAATCGAAACACTTGCTCGTGTATTGGATATATCACTACGTCTCCTTCATCCATTTACACCCTTTGTCACCGAAGAAATCTGGG
>JAJYOH010000489.1 GCA_021796315.1 Chloroflexota bacterium | reverse complement strand
ATCGGCTTACGTTTCATTGACCGTTGCCTTCTCCATTCATTACCTTTTTCACTACCGTTATTCTCTCTTTAGAAGGAAACTGTCAGGTGGCTAGGTTTTTTTTTAGGAAATAGTTTTTGAATTAGGGTTTTCCGTGATTGTTGCCATTACCATGGCCGTTACCGTTTCCGTGCGATCCGTTGCTGTTGCCGTGATCGGTTGTGGGGGACGACTGTGTGCTTGAGTCGGGAAGCTGGCCTTTTCCAGACATAACGGCGCCGAGATTATCTTTTGCCTGACCCATCAATACATCTTTGCGGAATTGTCCCCAGTTGGTTGGGGTGGAACCATCCGGCAGGGTGAAGGCGCTGTAATCGCCGCTGGTCTTGGCCTTTAGAATCGCGCCTGCCAACGTGGCGTCGCCGTTCATGATCTCGGACATCCAAAGCGCCTGTGCAATTAATCCATATCCGTACCCATCAGTGTGATAACCGTTGATGGTGGTATTGTCCACGCCGAAGAACAGGGCGAGCGCGCCAGCCACCGGGTTTTGCGGCTGCTCATCCGTCGTTCCCGGGATGACCTGTGATGGATCAATGGAAACGGATTGTCCGATCTCGGCTGAATTTACAACCGATTTGTTGGTTGTTGAGTCGATGGTAACCAGGCCAAGCGACACTGCCGTGTCAACGCTCAGGTTGACGGTTTGAGTTGTATTTGTCGAGTCCAACACGGTGACGACAATAATCGTGTTCCCGGTGGATGGGTCAGTTTGTAGCGTGATGCTTTGAACGGTTCCGGTAATGGGGGCTGCAGGAGTCGCGGTCTGCGCAGGCGATGCTGCATACGCAGCGCCAAACTGGGCAAAGATCACCAGTGATGCCATTAAAATACTTGCGAGTAATTTGGATTTGAACATGGGGCTCCTTTTCCAATCGAACACAATCCTAATCTAAAGATTTGCGCGCATTGTTCTCTTGTCAGAATTGAAAGGCGCTTTGTGAGAATTCGATAAAGAAGTTTTCTTTACCCTGTGCGCACATTTATGATTGTATATAAAGACGATCCTGGCGCAGAAGTGTTACGGTCGTTTTTCGTCAATTATTTATTTGAAGGGAGGAACATATTACAATATTGAGCGTCGTGATGAGCGAAGGAACTTCGGGCAAAGGAGAAACAATGTTTAAAATCAAATTGCTTTTCGTTGCACTGCTGATTTCAATTGTGCTTTCAGGATGCGGCGTGGCAATACCCATCTTGCAGCCTTTGCCGAGTCCCAGACCGCTCCCGACCTCCCAATCCATTCCAGAACTCACAGGCGCATGGACGGCAAGTATGCAACTATCCGGCGGGATTGCGGGAGTTAGTCGTTCCATCGAAATCGCCAGCAATGGTATGGCTGTAGCCAAAGATGACCGAAATGGGAAAACGATGACTCGCCAATTAACTTCTGATGAACTCACTCAATTCGTGTCCCTGATCAACTCGGCTTCCTTAAAGTCAATGGGCAGTACTCCCGCTTCCTGTGTAGATTGTTTTATTTACAACATCAAAACAACTTCAAATGGCGGAAGTTTTTCCGCTCAATTCGATGACGTCAATCTGCCTGACTCCGGCATGGGTTCTGTAGTTAAATATTTGATGGATTTGTTGAATCAGATGCTTGCCAGCGGATGACGCTTCACTCAATTTGGACGGATCGATCTCTGAAAACATTGGAGCAATGTGGAGCGGAGGGGAGGTCGGCGTTGGATTTTATTCGCGCGCACCGAGTCGAATTGAGCTTCCACGAACAGCCCACCGCGGCTCGCTGGACCTTGGGCGGGCACATCCAATTGCATCCACGCTACGCTGACGGTGATCCGAGCGCGGCTTATCCGCTTGGTTTGATCGTTCACGAAGTCAAACATTTGCAGCAAGGTTTTTTCACCGCGCTTTCTGTTTATGGTGAGTTGGAAGCCTGGCAACTTCAATTTTCATTCTTAAAAACTTTTACAGGAAAGTATCATGACAATCCTCGATATGATTCCGTTATTCATGAATTGATGTCCCTGCCATTGAGTGTGAATAGAGATGCGCTTTTGAAAGCGCAGCAATTGATGAAAGATTATGCGGGCAAAAAATACCGCATAGATTTATTGCCGCTATTTCCATTGATACATGAAATAAAATTCCGCCTGGGCATACCATATAAAATTGATAAGTTGTTTTAATGTAGCGCCAATGATTCTGTTGTATGCTTATAGCAGTAGAAAGGAGGCGCCAATAGAGAGTCCACCTGAACTGCAAATCAAAGGGAAGACCGAGACGCCCTAAACCTGGACACAGCCCTATCAGTCTTGGATCCAGACGTTCCCCAAACGAAAAGAAGGTCCGATCCGCTCTTTCCCTGCACATATCTTGCACATAACATAGAATAATAAGTGACGGATGGGTAGCCCCCATCCGTCTTTTTGTTCATGTAAACAAAAAAGTTGGAGATGTGTCTCCAGCTTTTTTCATCAATGAATGGTGATGTAAAAATAACTTTTTTCTAACCCGCCTATTTCATTGCCGAGACCACTTTTGTAATGACCGCATCCAGCAACGCGGCATCGACTTGTCCATCCAGCCGAGCCAACACCGCGGCCTTGACCTTTGCGATCACTTCCGCATCCGGGATAGATGGCGTTCTCTCAACCGGTTTTGACGCGTAGGTATTTACCGACGGGCTGAATGAAGCCTTTGGTGGCGCGCTGTGTTCAACGCGGTTGACTTTTATTCCGTGCTTGAAGGCACGCTCAATAGCGAGATCGGTCATCACCAAGTTGTCGGTTAAATCGATGCTGGCGATGCCGCGCGCTTTTAGATCGTCAACGTCGCGTTCGGTAATAAAAGTTTTTGCCATAGGCGCACATCCTTCAAACATTATGTCATTGCCTGCACTGAGCCGCAGGCACACGTGCGAGACAGTGTATTTCTGTCGAAGCAATCTTTTATAACTTCGAGACTGCTTCGCTACGCTCGCAGTGACGCGCTATCTCTCAGGTCGTCCGTCGAGTTCTTCCAGGGCCTTGACCGCCGCGTTGCGCGCCGTCAGGATTTCAGCTTCGGAACCGGAAAGCCACATGCGGCCAAAACGTCCAACCGATGAGACGTGCAGGATCTTGATGTTGGCGCCCTTCTCAGCCTCGTTGCAGGCGTAATTGATGTACGCAGCCGGCGCACATTCGAGCACCAGCATCGTTTCGCCCGGAACCAGCATCGAGCCGCGGCGGAAACGGTTGAGTAACTGCGCCTGATACGGGTCCACGTTGGTAATGATCTGAACCGAGGCGATGAACGGCTTGATGCGCTCTTCCGGTTTCAATCCCAACCGATCCAGCACGATTCGCCCCGCTTCCAGCACCTCTGATTGCGAGTGGGAATGCACTTCGAACATGCCGAACTCGCGTTCAACGATCTGAGCGCCCGGCTTGGCCTCCGTGGATTTGACCGCGATGTCCACCAGGCGAAAAACTTCGTTGCCCGGTGCGACTTCCACATAAAGCGACGCCATGCCCTCGGTCGGCAAGTCGCCTTGCGTGATGGTGCCGACGAACGCCGCGTACTGCGGTTGCATGCGGTCGAGATAGGAATATACGCGTAATGAAAATTGATTTTCAGCCATAGTTCTCCAATGTGAGTGCGATAGCTTGCTATCGCTTTTCAAGGAGCATACCCTTTCGGGCACATGAACTCCTTGACTCCAAAAAAAATTTAATTATTGTGCATTGCAATGCCCAGCGGCGTGACGAATAACGGGTTGCCGGGCAAAATTGTTTCGATGCCGGTCATCTCCTGGATGACCTTGTCCATGCCGGGATAGGCGCAGGTGCCTCCCACCAGATATAACTTGTCCACTCGAAACCCTTCGATGTGACGATTGACGATGGATGCGACTTTTTCCATCACCGGGCGGATCACGGGAAACAGGCGAGTCTGCTCGTTTGGATTTTTCTTGAGCGCCTCGGCCTCCTCGAAAGTGGATCCCGTTGAACCGGCGATGACCAGCGAGAAGTGGGTTCCGCCTGTCGCCTCATCGGCCGTGTACACGACTTTGCCATTTTCGAAAATGGCGATGCCCGTCGTTCCGCCGCCGACGTCGATGATCGCGCCGTCTTGAATTTGCAGAACGTTATTCGCGGCGGTCGGTTCGTCAAGCGTTCCGCTGCAATCCAAACCTGCGCCGAATAGAACATTCGCCGTCGCGCGGACTTCGCCCATCGGCACTCCCGGTGGGTAGGCGGTTGCGGCGGATGTCAGCATGAAGCCGAGTTTTTTCTCGACCCGATCTTTCATCTTGCGTAACAAATCCACCGCGCCGACAAAGTCCACCACGAGGCCATCGCGTGTCACCTGCGCGAATTGATATTCACCCGCGATCGGCTTGTAATTTTCGTCGAGCACAACCAGCACGGTATAAGCCGTGCCGAGATCCACGCCAACGTGGACGGTGCCGCGATAAACGCCGTTCGGCAAAAGCAGATCAGGGTCGGGATGCCAGCCATTGCCACCAGCCATAATCTCGTCAGTGCGGGTGAGAAGTTCAAAAAGATTCGGATTCATCAAATTTACTTACCACGAAGTCACTAAGACTCGAAGGCACAAAGTTTTTTCTTAATTTCTTCGTGACCTTGTGACTTTGTGTCTTTGTGGTTAAACCAACTTTCCTGCTTTGAAATATAACTCCAGCACGTACACGGCTGAAGAAAAACGGTTGAGCGCCTTCGAAATTTTTGCGCCAA
>JAJYOH010000488.1 GCA_021796315.1 Chloroflexota bacterium | reverse complement strand
GACAATGAAAGCAATGATGTAGTCATACCATTCGGCGGTATCAAATTTCTTTTGTTGTTCGCGCACACATTCCTTGCAGCGATAACCGGTCGGTGTGAGAACCGCGCAGTCTGCGCAAATGGGCCGCTCGCAGCGATTACAGCGCAGCGTCGTCGGACGGTTGGGATGAACATAGCAATACAAAGTGGTCGTGTCGGTTTCGGTCATTAATAGAATCCTAAATATGAGGTTGATTCATGTGCGCATTTAAATTTCGATAGAAGTACCCGGGATCCCCAAAGCGGACAAACTGCGCGGCATATTCAGCCGCGCGCACATCCACGTGATCGTCTTCGGCGAGCGGCAATGGCGGCTGTCCATCCACGCTGACAACCGCGTTCTCGCTCTTCACAATAATGCTGACCGAGGAGCCTTCCGCCAAAACAACGGCGCGATCCACAGACAAGTGCGGCGCAATTGGGACGATCAAAATGTTGCGAAGATCAGGCGGAAGGATCGGTCCACCGGCAGCCAAAGCGTAGGCGGTTGAACCGGTGGGCGTGGACGCGATCAAGCCGTCGCAGACATAAGTTGTCAGCACGCGTCCATCCACGCTGGCGGCGAGTCGTACCGGGCGGAGGTTTTGTCCGCGGCTGACAACGGTCTCGTTCAGCGCGTGCCAATGTCCCAGTGCTTCACCGGCTCGAACATGTTCGGCGTGGATCATCATGCGATTCTCGATCCAGGCTTCGCCGTTGAAAAGTCGCTCCAGCATTGGACGCCATTCATCGCGTTGAATTTGAATGAGAAAACCCAATCGTCCGAGGTTGATTCCCAAAATCGGGACGCCGCATGGCGCACATAAATGTCCTGCGCGCAGCATGGTCCCATCGCCGCCAACTGCGATCAACATGTCGAACTCGCCGCTCTTGACGCGCCGGCGCAGGTCCTCATCGTACAGCGAGCCTTGCGGGGGATTGAAGCCTTTTTCCTTCAAAAAATTAACGATCAAATCCGCTTCGGCGAAGGCATCCGGCATCTTCGGGTATGAAACGACCACAGGGCGCTTTGGGTTGAATGGCTCAGGCATTTGAAATATTATACACTCCCATTCTATCAAGCCAAACTCTGGTCACATACTTTCCTGAACCCGCATTTACGACAGCGCGCTGCGTCATAGTGCGAACGCTGAACGCTGGTGCGCGTTTCATCGCGTTTTAATTCGGCTAAAAGATCGAGCAGGGAAGATTCGAGCGCGGGAGTGTAATCCACGGCAAAGTCACGGTTGGGATAATGGATGATTCCATAGGGCGGACGTTTGCCGTACGTTTTTTCCACGAGCAGACAATAAGCGGCGACCTGAAAAATATGCGAGTCATACGGCGCTTCGGGCGTGCGTCCCGTTTTGACTTCGACCGGAATGATGCGTCCATTTTGCTCGACGAGGTAATCCGGCTTGCCGGTCAATCCCAATTCCCGAGAAAAGAGCGGCTTCTCCACTTCGCCCCAGGCGCGCGTGTCGGTGTAGATGACGCGTCCACCCGGCAGGCCGGCCTGCTTCTGCTGGCGATTTCCTTGAAAGAAAAAGATAAAGGCAATGATGAGTAAGAAGAGGGCAAGGTAAAGCATAATATCCATTGACTGGTTAACGTCTGTCAGCTTCCTTTATAACCTTCTTCACTCGCGCCAAACCTGAACCCGATAAGTCCTCTGCCCGTTTTTCAAGCGCATTGACAAATTGTTTTTTGTTCGATGAATTTACGGCGGGCAAAGTTTTTTCGGAATGCTGAGCCACATCTTTTGGACGACAGGTTTTTAGATGATCGAGCAAATATGGGAAAATGGATTTATTGTATTTTTCATTCTTTGACGCAGCACGTGCCAAAGCCAGCACGCCGTTGTCCATCGTGATGACCGAGCCTGTGTCCATGGCTTTTTGGATTTCAGTTAGATGCTCAAAAACAATGTCGGCTTTTATTTCAGCAACAGCCCCAAGTGCGATCATCCCGCCCCACACGAGTCGATTGTTCTTATTTTTCAATAACCTGATGAAATCTTCGGCGTAATCGGCGATCAAGGCCGGGTCGATATAACCGACTTCGTACAAAACTTTGATGCAATCGGCTTGAATGTTTTTATCTTTGCTCCAAAGATTTTCGGCAATTTCGCGAATACCGGTTTTGTCTTTTTGGGCCGCCAGGTCATGAGCCAGTTCCTGGTTCGGGACCTCGTCACGGCGATTTTGAAAGTATGCAATGCGCTTCAAGATTGACATATCGCCTCTATTTCAAAAGCAGATCGGTGAGATAAGTTGCCAGCACAATGAAAGCTGCCAGCAACAAGATCATACCCAAAGTCCGGAGAAGACCCGCCGCGATGACATAGCGTCCGTGCTGACGATGGAGCTCGGTCCCGCTGGCGAGTTCGGCCTGATCCTCAGATTCCACGCCCTGCTTACGATACCACCAGGCGCGGCGGCAATAAAGATAGGAGCCAATCTCAGAAACGCGGATGACAGGGGACATGCGCAAAGTATAGCACAAATATTCTACTTGAAATCCCGCTTTAGTTGCCGTTCTCGCCCAATAGCTGAAGCATGGTTGGCACCAGATTGTTGGCATATTGTCCGTTTGTCAACAGCACAAAACCGGAACTGCCATCTTTGGCAAACGAAATGTAAGTTGTGAAGCCGGGCGTTCCGCCGCCTTTCCAAACCCTTTCGCTGGGCGTGTTTGGACGGTCTATTTCCCAGCCCAGTCCAGTGCCGGAGCCCGGTTCCTGTCCATCCGCAATTGTCATTTGAGTGAGGCTTATGGATGAAGCCAGGGGCGTGGAATTTGGTTGCATGTTGTCAACCAGGAAGCGGGTCATATCGTTGAGGGTGGAATGTAAATATCCTGCGCTGCTCATCGCACCCGAATCGGGAAAGTAAGCCGCGAGTGAGCCATCATCTGTATAACCTTGAGCCAATCTATTTTTTTGATCATCCGATAAAGTCTCGCTGGTATCCTTCAATGCCAGGGGCTGACTAATTGATTCATACTCAAGTGTGCCAAAGTCGTTCCCTGAAAGCCGCGCAAGAATATCCCCAAGCAAAGAATAGCCTACATTGGAATAGATATATTTCGAACCGGGCGCCTGGGTAAGCTGATATTTATTCAACCAGTTATAAAGATCAGGGAGATTATCGGAATCGATATCACGCGGCAGGGCGGAGTGTTGCGTTGCCAGATTGACCAGTGTGATCGGAATATCGTTATACGTCGGCGCTTGAATGCCGGGCGGAAGATATTTTTGAATCGGATCATCGAATTTGACGGTCCCCGCGTTGACTGCTTCAGCAAGCAGGAGGCCAGTGAAAACTTTTGTGATTGACCCAATTTCATAAACCGTGTTGGAAGCTGTAGATTGTCCGCCGCCTTTGGCAGTTGTGCCATAGTTCAACAACATCGCTTCCAACTGGCCTGTTTGCGGGTTGCGAACCACAACAGCGATCCCAAGCCCCGGAGTTTTTGTCTGCTCAAAGAAGGATGCGGCAAGGTGGTCTATATGGGATTTGAGGTCATCGTTGTTCAAGGCTGTAATGCCCGGGGTGGGGGATGGCAAGAGCGTTTCCGTTGCGGTTGGGGACGATGCGACCATTGGCGTTTCCATGGTCGGAGTCGACATGATTTGTGCGGGCGGAACGAACGACGGCAAAATTTCAGTAGCCTGGGGCGGCTTTGTTCCGCATGCAACCAGACCGACCATAACGATCAAAACAGGAATGGATAAAAGTTTACGCATCTACATTTACCTCATCTAACTGATGTTACGCACCGTTCCGAAGGTTCGGACCAAAACCAGCCTGAGTTACGGAAGCCTTCGGGACGTTCTGTGTAACGTGAGTTATCTAAAACATAACGTGAAATTATAGCACCGCAAATTCCTGCATCATTTTTGGGGTGAATTTCCTGAAAAATGTCCATCTTATTTCATTTAGTATTCATCTAGGAAAGATAAGATGATTATGGTTGGGATGTAACTTCATTTCAACAAAAGAACGAGGAAAGTCAAAAAAATGGAGAGTTTTGAATGAATCAATTTCGAAGTCGAGGGAATGCTAGTACCAAGCGTGGGTGGGGAATCCTGGCTGGTTTTATTTCTTTTTTGCTTGCTGGACTTATGGGCGTTCTGGTGATCGTTCCGGCAGTATCGCCATCTGTGGGCGCGCAGGTGGCGGATATGATCCGGTCAGTGACCGGGCCCCAACCCGTGGCGGATTTGGAGAGCGTATCTTTCCAAATACAGGATTCCATCAACCGATTTATTTCCGCTCATAATGGCGGGCGAAAGGCAATCAGCCTGTCGCAGACCAATGCGGCACAGAATCCTCCCCAGGTGAAACAGACGAACGTTGGGCAGACCTCTCCGCAGATGCAGCCGACAAATATTGGGCAGGTGCCTCAGATGCAGAGACGGGCAAGCAGCACTGTGTCCACATCTCCAACGGCGGTGCCTTTGCCGGTCAGTGATGTGGTCAATGCAGCGCCCCAGATCGGCTGGCAGGCTTACGGTCCGGCAGTGAACGGTTCACCCGTGCTGGCTCAGGCATTGTTGTCGCTCGATCCGCAGCGTCCGTATGCCGGGATCGTACTTGTCCGCATTGACCTTTCCAAACTAAAACTCCACATCGAGCCCGGTTTTCTCGAACCATCTCATACGAAGGATACTGTCAATGCAATTCCGAACCTAGGGTTAACCCCGGCGGCTGATCAAAGCAATCTTGTCGCAGGAT
>JAJYOH010000487.1 GCA_021796315.1 Chloroflexota bacterium | reverse complement strand
CTACACCACCGGCGACTCAGCCAAGCGCGACAAGGACGGCTATTTCTGGATCATCGGCCGCGTGGACGATGTGATCAAAGTCTCGGGCCATCGTCTGGGAACCGCTGAAGTTGAATCGGCGCTGGTCAGCCATCCCGCGGTGGCTGAGGCCGCCGCGATCGGCCTGCCGCACGAAGTCAAAGGTCAGGGCATCTTCACCTTCGTTATCCTGCGCGCGGGCTTTGCTCCCTCGCCCGAATTGGCCGAAGAATTACGCCAGCACGTTGCCACGCACATGGGCCCGATTGCGAGGCCGGAGGAAGTGAAGTTCATCGATAAACTTCCCAAGACGCGCTCGGGTAAGATCATGCGCCGCGTGTTGAAGGCGCGCGCGCAGGGATTGCCGGAAGGCGATATTAGTACGCTGGAAGAGTAGGAAGTAAAACATAAACAGGCCACGGAGAAATCCTTGGCCTGTTTTGACTGAAGTGATGTAAAATTGATGCAAAGGTGAAACATGCTTGAAAATAGAGTTTCAGATCTGACAATTGATGAATTGCGCGCCATTATCCGCGAAACGGTGCGTCAAACTTTGGCGGAAATACTGACCGATCCCGATGAAGGTTTGGCTTTGCAAAGCGGAATCGAAAAAGCCTTGCGCCATTCAATGAAAGCGGTTCGGGAAGGCGCGTTAACATACGATGCGAACGAGGTAGCCGGTAAACTAGGGTTGAACTGGTAATGCATCGAGTCAAATTTACGCAGGATGCGCTCGACCAAATTGCCAGCCTTGATAAGACAGCCGCGCAACAGATATTGAAGAAATTGCGTTGGTTAGCAGAGAATTTTGACCAAGCCACACACCAGCCATTAACAGGCACGCTCAAGGGAATTTTCAAACTACGCGTAGGGGATTATCGCGTGCTTTACACATTCGACAAAAAAGAGCAGATCGTTTTCGTACACTTTGTCAAACATCGCAGGGAAGTTTATAAGGCAAAGTAAAACAATCGCCCCGCACTGAACAAATCATTCATGTCGTTCAAGAAAGTGTGCGGGACGGTGATTGTTTTCTTACTTGCTCCAGCCGCCGTCCTCGGCGGCGAGGACACCGCCGAGAGCAGGTTCAGTCCAGCCTATGCCAACCTCCCGTAACTCGTTATCAAACCCAACGTGACTCGTCTCAAAACCTAACGTGATACGTTTCAAATCCTAATATATCTCGTCTTCAAACCTAACGTGACTCGTTTCAAATCCTAATATATCTCGTCTTCAAACCTAATATGACTCGTTTCAAATCCTAATATGACACGTTCTTATACCAGACGTGAGAGGTTTACAAACCTCTCACGTCTGGTTTAAGGTAGTCTCCTTTCTGGTCTTGAAAGAGGATATTAGTGGCTACGCGCAGAAAAACTCGTTGAAACTAAACTTAAATGCCGTTGCACGCTTTGCAGCCGTTTATCCGCCAGCCAGTTTCAAAAGCGCAGGCGGCACCCAGAAAGCGCCAAGTCCCCAAAAACCCGCAGCCAGGGAAAACAGCAAAATCAAAACGCCAACCGCCACCAGAATATGGTCTCGGCGGTGATAGGTTAATTGATCGAGCCAGGTGCGCGGACCCACACCGAAGGCGCGCAGGTCCATCGCGTCGATAATATCTTCACTGCCGATAATTGCATGAATGGTGACGGGAACCATCAGCGGACCCAGCTTGCGGACTTGCGCAATCAATCCGCCGCTGATCTTTTCAAGCTCGTAGCCGCGCGCCCGCTGGGCATCCATTGTCAGTTGGAAATCCCGCCCAAAGGTCGGGATGAAGCGCATGGTCAGATCCATGGCGTAGGAAATGTTGTCGGGGAGTCCCAGCCCTTTGAAGGTGATCCCGTACAAGGCCGGGTTGAGCGAATAAGGAATCAAAATCGTCATGATGGCAATGCTGAACACGCGCACAAACTGACTTACGCCGAAGAAAGCGCGTTCAACCGTGATGTCGAGAGTCGGCGTCCAGCCGAAGATTGCAAATGGCGCTTTGAGCTGACGAATGAGGTGTTCCGTTTTATAGACTTCCGTCCCGCCGCGGCCTGTGAGAAAAGTCAGGAATGCAAAGAAAAAGACAAAGCCAGCGATGAACAAAAAGGCGCGTTTCATCTCGAACCATTTCACGCCGGATGTGGCAAGCACAAAGATCGAGATCACGAAAAATGGCAGAAGAAAACGCACGTCCCAAAACGCGAGCGTGGACACCAGGAAGCATAAATAGAATCGAATCCAGGCGCGCGGGTCGAACCACTGGATGAAGGATTTCTCCCTTTTACGGAAACGCCAGGCAACAAGCATAATAACTGTTGATACTTTCCAAACACAAAGGACACCAAGTACACAAAGGGAAGAGCGACTTAATTCATTTTCCTTCGTGACCGTTGTGTCCTTTGTGTTTAATTCTTTTATCTACCAGATTGTTTGCGGACAGCCGCGTATGCGCCGACGAGCAGCGGCACAAGGATGGCGGCAAAGATCAGGTTCGGGCCGGCAGCGGGCAGGAACTCACCCACCACAGCCGCGACCAGACTAAAGCCATTGATGAAAATATCGGACAGTGAGGCAAAGAGAATACCAATGATATTTCCCAACATGCCCCATGTCACAGCCGCGGCCACATCTTCATTTGCGGCAAAACCGAAGCGGACAGCCAGCACGATCACAAAGCCAATCAGAATGGTAATACCGGCGAAAATGGTCATTGGCGTTTGACCAAAATTGCCGGTCACGGGATCGAAGTACATTCCATTGGGCGTCTTGGGATTGACAAGGAACAACACAACGGTCAGGGCGGCCAATACACCGCTGATCCACAGCACAGTATCCATGCTTTTCTTCTTGTCCTTGAACAGCATCCACATGCCAGCGATAAAGCCAACCAGACCGTTGCCAATGCTCCACTGCGGAGAAAGGCCGAAGCCGGTCAGCGCATCACCGAAGATGTTGCCGACTGCGCCGCTGAAGAATCCGACCACCGGGCCGAAAGCGTAGCCAAAGAACATTGGGATCGCGATGGCAGGCCGCAGTGAAACCTGGCTCAAGGAAGGCACAACGAAGACGGTGCCGTTGAACAGCCAGGAAAAGACCGCATACAGGGCCGCGCCGATCGCCATCCAAACCACTTCACGCGTGCCAACTTCCCAGGCGGCGTTCTCACGAGTGAACCAGTACACAGCAAAGGCGATCAAAAGGCCAAGGACAACAAACACGAAACGAAGCACCAGAGTAGCTTGATCTACCTGAAAATTAAGTGGGCCAATGGTCTGCGTGCCCAATGCAAACATGATGATCCCAAAAATGGCAAGGATCACTACTAGCGAAATCAGAACGTTGGTAAGCTTCTTATCCATTTTCAACTCTCCTCTTTAGAGTCTATCCGAAGGCCAACCACGAAGTCACCAAGACTCAAAGCCACACGTGTACCTGCAGCACAGTGCAGGCAAAGTTTTTTTTCTTGGAGTCTTCGAGACATTGTGTCTTTGTGGTAAAGCCACGTAGTTTCTCGGATAGTTTTTAGATATGCGCCAGCGCCTCGGCCCGCATAAAATGTCCGGTTTGCGGGAGCCGCTTCAAGTTCAGGTCGAGAAGCGAGGTGGGTACAAGGCGGCAGGCTTTGAGTCTGTCGAAGTCGCGCAATACATCCTGCGGCTTGCCATCCGCAACGAGGCGGCCATCGGCGATCATCAAAACGCGATTGGCGTAAATGACCGCCAGGTCCACATCGTGTGTGATGAACAGGATCGCTTCGAAGCCGGGCAATTGCAAAATCGAATCCATGAAGTTCATGTAATTCTGATAATCCTGCCCGGCGGTCGGCTCATCCATCACCAAAATGCGCGAACGCATGGCAAGGATGGCCGCGATGCTGACGCGCTTTTGCTGGCCGAAAGATAAAGCCAGCGGCGGGTCTTGCTCTTTCTCAGAAAGGTTTACGATTTTTAGCGCCTCTTTCACCTCCTGTTCAATCTGATCCTTCGGGTGCTTTAAATTGGTTGGCCCAAACGCCAACTCATCGTGCACCGTCGGCGCAAAAAGCATGTGGCTGGGACTTTGAAAAACATAGCCCAGCGTCCCCGCAATTTGTGCCACGCTTGCTTCGCGCGTATCCTGTCCATCAACCAGCACACGACCCGATTTCGGTTTCAACAATCCGATCGCATGTTTGACGAAGGTGGTCTTGCCCGCGCCATTCGGACCCAACACGGCGATCACATCTCCGCGTTTGATTTCAAGGTTGATATTATGCAAAACGTCTGTGTCAGCATCATAGCCAAAGCCGACATCCTCGAAGCGGACGAGCGCATCGAGTCCAGGCTTTGAAGCGGACACGCCCGGAAGGATCTTTATCTCGACTGGGGCCGCGTCCGCTTTCGCGCGTTCGACGACTTGTTCGGCGGGCAATTTAACTTCGCGATAGTTCACCACTTTAGATAACCCATCCAGCGCGCCCAGGTAACGCACCTGCCCCTCCGACATGAACATCACGCGCTCAGGCCTGATACGCAGCACATCCTCGACACGATGCTCGACCATCAGCACGCTCATGCCTTCATCCGCCAGCCTGCGGACGGCATCCAGCGTATCCTGCGCGCTGGCCGGGTCGAGACTGGCAAGCGGTTCATCGAGCAGCAAAATACGGGGACGCATGGCAAGCACGCCAGCCAGCGCCACTTTTTGTTTCTCACCGCCCGAAAGCAAAAATGTTTCGCGCCCGCGCAAATGGGGAATTTTCAGGAAGGCCAAA